>RPPU01000234.1 GCA_003819975.1 Desulfobacteraceae bacterium | reverse complement strand
CCTTTCTGATGGATTCGATCATGCATCGCCTGGGCTTGCACGGGAAATCGATCATTCCCTTTGTGCTTAGCTACGGTTGCAACGTGCCCGCCATTATGTCCACCCGCATACTGGAAAAACCGCGCGACCGCTACATCACCGCCACCCTTGTGACTCTGATTCCTTGCGCGGCCCGTTCCACCGTGATCTTCGGTCTGGTCGGTTTTTATATAGGACCCTGGCAAGCCCTGCTTTTGTATCTTTTGAACATTCTGGTGATCGGCGCGGCAGGTAAAGTGCTCTCCAGACTGCTGCCGGAATACTCACCCGGTCTGGTTTTGGAAATTCCGCCCTACCGGTTACCCGGTTTCCGGGCCCTTTGGAAAAAGACCTGGTTCCGGCTGCGGGAATTCATCGTCATTGCCTGGCCGCTGCTCATAGTCGGCAGCGTGGTTCTGAGCTTGCTGGAGTACTTCCGGCTTTCCGAGAGTATCAATAGCGTGCTTGCGCCTCTGGTTCATACCGTGCTGGGCTTGCCCGAAGTCGTCGGGATCACCCTGGTCTTCGGGATTCTGCGCAAGGAACTGACTTTGATCATGCTGGTCCAAGCCTTGGGCACCAACAATTTCGCGGCGGTGATGACGCAAGCCCAGATGTTCGTTTTTACGGTTTTCAGCCTTTTTTATGTCCCCTGCCTGGCCACCCTGGGCATGCTGCGCTCGGTGCTGGGGACCCGCGGTATGCTCGTTGTGCTTCTCTTTACGACGATTCTGGGGATCCTGATGGCGCTGCTCTTTCGCCTGGGTTTTGCCCTCTTTTGATTTTTTAAAGAGGTCCCTGACCGCTGCGATCATTGCTTCGTGATCCAATTCATGCGCGATGGTTCCCGAAAAATCAGAGACCTTGCGGAAAGCAAACATCTTGATGGATTCGCCGTATTCATAGGTCAAAAGGGACAGGTCCGCGTCTTTCCGGTCGATGGCCGCCTTTTTATAGCCGCGTCATACCCGATCAAAAGGGCCGCCCGGTTCCTGCTTGACTTGCCGTCCATTGTCTATTATGGTTTGGCCATATTTCCATCCTTTTAACAGGTTGAAAAAATGAAAACCGTAAAGATATTTTTAATTTTAGTCTTGGTGTGGTTCAACCTGGGGACCTTCGTCCGCGCCAATGAAAAAGATGACTTGCCGCCCACAGCCTCCGGTCCCGGAACGGGTGTGCATCAAGGCCAAAACCTAGGGGTCCGGCTGATCACCTTTTTTCAAAAGAATATTTCACCGGTGGACGGCAGCCGCTGCCCGAGCCAGCCTTCCTGCAGTACTTATAGCCTGCAAGCTTTCAAGAAACACGGCTTTATTAAAGGCTGGATGATGATGGTTGACCGCTTGATCCATGAAGGATCGGAAGAAACCAAGGTATCGCCCGTGGTTTTTATCGATGGTCAGTATAAGATCCTTGATCCGGTCGAGAATAACGATTTCTGGTGGTATCCTTAATTCCGCTAAGTATGAGTTTTTAATAATGAATCAAAAACGATTTTTATTCTTCCTGTTTCTGGGTTTGATCTTGATTCCGTTCATAACCCAAACCCGGGCCGAGACGGTTGTGATTGACAGTCAAAATCAGTTTCAATTGGCTTCCGAAGCCATGGCCAAAGGCGACTATCGGCAAGCGGTTTATGAGTTTAAGCGGTTTCTGTTTTTTTTCCCCTCCGACCCGGAAACGCCTAAAATCCACTATTTGATCGGTAAATGTTATTTTTTGGAAAAAAACTTCGAAGTCGCCCGGGAGAGCCTGGATCAAACCTATCAAACCTATGCGGACTCCGCGGTCGGCGGACAAGCCCTGCTTTTGATCGGCGAATCTTATTTCCAACAGGGTGTCTCCAAAGAAGCCATTTACTATTTTGAGAAAACCGTTTCAGAATATGCTCAGCCTGAAATAAAAAATGCAGCCATTTATAAACTGGGTTGGGCCCGCATGCAGGCCGGGCAGTGGCAGGAAGCATCGCAAGCGTTTCAAACGGTCGCGTCAGACAGTCCCTTGTTTTCCAGTTCGCAAAACCTGGCCCGGGAAAGCCTAAAAGCAACGGACCTGCCTTCCAAAAACCCCACCACGGCCGGAGTTTTGGCAGCCGTCGTTCCCGGCATGGGGCATGTCTATTGCAACCGTTACAAAGACGGCCTGGTGGCGTTTGCCCTGAATGGGCTGTTCATTTATGCCGCGCATGAAGCATTCGCTCACGATCAAGACGCTCTGGGCGGCATGCTTTGTTTT
Organism: Desulfobacteraceae bacterium; assembly: GCA_003819975.1. Next base: position 4,910 of record RPPU01000234.1, on the reverse strand, counting down.
TTGGAACTGGGCTGGTATTCAGGCAATATCTACAGCGCCGCCAACAGCGCGCATAAATACAACCGCGCCGTGCGCAATGAATACCGTAAAAATTTGCACCAACAGTATCACATCAATGTGTTTGCCTCTCCCCAAGGCCCAATAGGGTTGGCTTTCAAAATCGAGTTCTAGTTATGAAAAAAAACATTTACCGGGAACGCCTGCGCAGCCTGAGAAAAAAAATGAAGGCTCAAGGCCTTGACACCGTCTGGATTATTCAACCGGAAAACCGCCGTTATCTCTCGGGATTTAAAGCCGCTGATTTTGATCTGACCGAATCCTCCGGCTCCCTGCTGATCAATGACCGGCAAGCTTACTTGCTCACGGATTCACGCTATACGATTGAAGCTGAAAAAGAAGCGGAGCACTTCAAGGTTCTTACTTTTAAAAGGAGCCCTTTTGATCTATTCCCGGAAGTGCTGGCTAAACTCAAGACGAAAACCCTGGGATTTGAGCAGGAGTTCATTACCCTGGCCCTTTTCCGGCAGTTGCAAAAAAAAGTACAAGCCTGTTCTCCGCCCGTGCGTTTGACCGCGTTAAAAAGATTGCCGGAGCAGATGCGGGAAGTAAAGGATTGGGAAGAGATTAAGCAGATGACCCGGGCTTCCGAAATCATGTCGCACATTCTGGCCAAGGCCATTAAAAAGTTAAAACCGGGTTGCACGGAAATGGAACTGGCCCGGGACATTGAAGCCTGGGCGCTTAAAGCCGGAGCGGACGAGCTGGCTTTTCCGTCCATTATAGCTTCCGGACCCAATAGCGCCCTGCCGCATGCCACCCCGAGCGGGCGTAAAATCCGGGCCGGCGAACCCATTGTTTTTGATGTCGGCGTGAAATGGAACGGCTATTGCTGCGATATGACCCGCACGGTTTTTATCGGCGAACCGCGGCCCAAGTTTAAAAAAATTTATAATGTTGTTCGCAGGGCGCAATTAGCCGGGCTGGCTGCTCTGCGCGCCGGGGCCAAAAATTCCGAACCGGATAAACAGGCTCGCCGGATCATCCAGGCCGCGGGATTCGGCGATTTCTTCGGCCATGGTCTGGGCCATGGGGTTGGTTTGGCAACCCATGAGCTGCCTTATCTTTCTTCCCGCGACAAGCCAAGCGTGCTGGGGCAAGGCATGGTTGTGACCGTGGAACCCGGCATTTACATTCCCGGAGAGGGCGGCGTGCGATTGGAAGATATGGTCGTCATTACCAAACAGGGTTGTGAGATCCTGACCCGGGATCGACACTATTACGATTTTAGTTGATTCCTTTTTGGGCTAAGAGGTCAGAATTTTTTTCCGCGCATCCGGTTTTCCACGCCAGTCTGTTCACCGAGGGGGTTTTTTGCAGGGGTTCAAAATTTTGAACCCCTACGCAGGCGGCTTTACGTCAGAACCATGAAAACGACTTTTTATTAAGGAAACCTTTTGAACTCCAACCCTCAACCATCCGCCGATATTCTGGCCGATCAATTCCTCGGCCACTTACGGGTTGAAAAAGGTCTGGCCGAAAATACCATCCAAGCCTACAGCCGTGACTTGACTCGCTTTCTCCAATTTTTGCGTGAAAAAAATCGTTCGGTTCTGGATGTTGACCGGACGGATTTGGTGGATTACACTGGTTTTCTCGAGAACCAAGTTTCCCTGCGCAGCACGGCCCGCAGTCTTTCCTGTTTGAAAATGTTTTTCCGCTTCCTGATCAGTGAAGACAAGATGGTCACAAACCCGGCCCGACTGTTGTCCAGTCCCAAACTCCCCCAAAGGCTGCCGCATGTCTTGAGCGCTTCCGAAGTTTCCGATCTCTTGGCCCAGCCCGAAACAAATTCAGCCTCAGGTTTCAGAGACAAGGCCATGCTGGAATTACTCTACGCGACCGGGTTACGGGTTTCGGAACTGATCAACCTTAAGATGAACAACCTGAACCTGGAAGCCGGCTTTATCCGCACCTTGGGTAAAGGGTCCAAGGAGCGGATGGTACCGGTAGGCTCCAAAGCGCGTGAAGCCATAAAAGAATATATTTCCGAAGGTCGGGCGCAACTGATCGCTAAATCCAAATCGAGTCTCAAGAATTATTCCGCTTTTGTTTTTTTCAACACCCGCGGCCGGCCTCTGACCCGCCAAGGCTTTTGGAAAATCATCAAGGCCTATGGCCTAAAAGCCGGAATCCGCAAGAAAATCACCCCTCATTCCCTGCGCCATTCCTTTGCCAGCCATCTTTTGGAGCATGGCGCCGATCTCAGAGCTGTGCAAATCATGCTGGGCCATGCCGATATTTCCACCACCCAGATTTACACCCACGTAACCCGCGAACGGCTGAAGCAAATTCATCAGAAATACCATCCCAGGCCGTAAAGCCATGGTTTCGGGTTTATGGTTGCCGGTTTATTGGTCGGCATCATTTTATGATTTTTTCTGTAAGGCGGAACACTCCACCATGCGGATGAGCGATAAGGCAAAAACGTAATATTTTGATATTATTGATTTTTAAATCAAATATCATGTTTTTGGATTTTTTAATTGACCGAAGCGATCTTTTTACGATATGGTTACAAATTACCGCGGGGTGGAGCAGTCAGGTAGCTCGTCGGGCTCATAACCCGAAGGTCGATGGTTCGAATCCGTCCCCCGCTACCAATAAAAATAATAAGAGGTTATGGAAAAATTTCCATAACCTCTTTTAATTTCGGCGTTTAATCCGTCTTTAGGTTAAACCGGTCAAATAAAAATCCCTCTATCAGTCTATCGCCGCACAATATTTTCGGCTAATTCATGCTTGCCATCTGAATAACGCTCGAGCATTTTTTGACCTTGCTCGTCTTTTTGTATCAAAACAACCCGATCAAATTGACTTTTATGCTCCATGGCAAATTTTTTGGCATCATCAATGGCTGGAAAGTCCTGAGTGCGGCCGTCCGGGACCGGAATCACCTGTTTGCCGTCCTCTGTGACTTTGGGGATGTTGTACAAATAAACTTCGTAAGACATCGACAGTACCTCCTTGCTGTAATGATTGGCCGATCCCAAAAGGATAAAGCGGCCCGAAATATGAAGTGGCATGATAACGAAATAACACGATTAAGTCAAACTCTCCCTTGGTTGCGCAGTCAAAATGAAATGAATTATGCCTTTTCAGGAATCGTATTTAAAAGCTTGTGCGAATGAACCGAGGGCGCAACATTTAAACGGCGGCAGTTACGCTGTATACCGGGTGACAACCGTATTTTAATCGTCTATCCCTGATAATTCCGGTTCTATAGACCGCTTAAATAAGCGACCAAGCCTTTTTTATATAAAACATTAAAAATCATTATTTTCATTTTCGGCTCAATAAAATGTTCGGATTCGTCTATTGCGGAGTCCTGAAATTTTTTGATTTCGTCTGTTTTTGCATTGATGACCCAGATTTTCAGCTCAAACGCTTCATGAGTGTATTTAGGCACGCGCACACTGCCGAATACATACAGATCGGCGCCAAAAATGTTTTTAAGCCGTTCAAAACTCTTTTTGTTTTTGATGCAATCCTTGATCTTTATATCCGTGGTTTTTTGTTCCGCAATAAAGGCTGGGATCACTTCAGCACAGTATCGCTTGATTTCGCAATTGAGGCTGTCTGAAAAGGTATTAAAAATCATGTCCCTGGATTGATAATTCATGGTTTCGTTTGTATCGCTGAAAAACGGCAGAATAACGATTTGCTTAATATTGGGATTCACCACGTTCTTTTTCGTATACTGTAACGATTTGGCTTCCAAAAACTGATTATCGCAATAAATGTTGATCGTATTGTTTTGGCTCAATTGAGCCTTAAGGTCTTCGCTAAGTTGAATTTCAGTGTTGAAATACAGGAGGAATCCCCCGCTGGAAATTTTCCGCGATTTTGTGGGTTCTTCAAAAGAATAAACAGTCGCATGACCTGCGTTTTTTATTTTATACTGGATCGTATGGTCGCCCTCTTTTTCCATTTCTTTATATCCCATGATAATGAATTTGGCGTCCGAATCAAAAATCTCTTTTACATCCGGATAAGCCGGCCAATCTCCCTTGCTCATCGGTTCATTCACCAAAACCGCTATTTTAACTTTAAATTCTTTAGCCTCGGAATGGCCGCCAGAGAAAAACAGCAAACCGCAAAGTAGAATAAAAATGATCAGATTTTTAACGTGGATTTTTAAAAACATCGCGCTTCTCCTAATTAGAATGTCTTACCTTCGGTGATCGATGGGATTTAATTTTTTGGATATTAAAAATTCCTTGATATTTTGTCAAGCTAATCCGGACACGGAATATTTTTCCAGCGTAATCGATATCCACCTTACAGGTAACCATGATCTTCATCTCATGTGCTCTTAATAAGTGGTAACTTTAAAAGCACGAATCCCTACAATCCTATCGTCAAAAAGGCGAATGGCTTATAAATTACCTTCATCAAAATCAAGATATTTTTTTCGCTCAAATTTATGGTAGATATGGAATTGTATTGTAATAGGGTTCTTATCTATGAAACCAATTAGCATTACGGACTTGTTCCGGTGGTACCAGATGAATGAGTTCTCTGCCCAATTTTTCCATATCTTGATAACCCTCTATTTTTATCGAACGCATTGTTTTTAAACGAAGTATTATAGAAGCGACTTTCCCTCTTTTTTTCTGTAAAATGATATTGGCTATATATTTTACCTCAAATACATTTTTAATATCTGGAAAAATAAGAATAAGGTTCTCAGGGTCGATCCCAAGAGAAATTTTTGGGGCGACTAAAACCCATGATCGAAGTTTTCGTATATTTATCACCCAAAAAAAACCGGATCCAAATAAAGAAAATATTATAACGAAAAAGGTTGAATTCGTTTTAACATAACTCATCAAAGATAACCCAAATAAAAT
>RPPU01000233.1 GCA_003819975.1 Desulfobacteraceae bacterium | reverse complement strand
TTTCCTTCATTCCCATTGGATCAACTGAATTTTATCTTACCGAAACAACCGCTGCCTCGGATTGAAGATAAGAACGGAATTCTGGATAAGGGACAATCCGATTTATATCAACTCTTTCATTTTTTCCATGATCTCCACCGTACCGAACGTGTCCAGTTCACAATATTTCAACAGGGCTTTGCGGATTTTTTGCTTTTCCTTGGGATTATCGATATCCGGCATGCTTAAAAACGCCCGACCGGCCATGTTCCCATCGCTTACGGCCATACCCTCATAGGTGAGCTTTGGTATCAAAACGGGCAAAACCACCTTCAATGAATACGAACCGTGAAATTGCCAGTAATAAATATCCTGGCTTTTGAACGGTTGCATGAGATCGACAAAATGATCGACGATGTTATGAACTCTTTTTCTATATTGCGGATAAAGAGCGGCAAGGCATTTCAATATCTTTTTTTCAAACGACGCATTAAAAGCGATCATGCAGGCGGAATCCGGAACAACCTTTAGCAATTCCCGCAATAATTTTTCTTGAGGATTTTGATCGGGCGGATCGCTTAAAAACTCATAATGTTCAAGTTTGCCGCCGGGTTTATTTAGGAGATGTATGGAATACTGAAAAGCAATCTGCGCATAGGGTGAAGCGCCGTCAAATAAAGGAATGGGGTAATTATAAGTCTCGAAATCGATGAAACAAAGCGGATACCATAACTGAGCGAGGAATTTTTTAACATTCCTTTTATTGACCGTATTCTTTTTTTTAAGTGTTGCTTCCACTTGCAAGCGCTGAGATTTATTTAGGCCGTGCAAAGGCAGATCTTTTTGAAGGACGATTCCATTAGCGTAAAGCTGAAATTTGGGCACCCCTTTCCCCATAAGGTCAAAAACGGAATTCTCGGGAATATGATCCCAGCAATGCTCATGAAATTTACAGGGATAGGGCTTGTCACAATGGAGTCCAATGGAGATATCCGGTAAGTCGCCCTTGATGACCTTTTTTTGCATACCAAGTTCTTTTTTAACGGACGCCTGCAAGTCTTTGACCTGGGGGGTTATATCCTGAATGGAGAAAAGTTTCCGGACCTCCAGATCGCCCTGGCGGACATAGTTTTTATTGATATGCACTATATAAGCGTGGGAGACATCGATTCCATTGCCTTTCAATACATAATACTGGATAGCCGCGTCCTGTTCGTGTTCCGCCTTGACTTCAGTGGAATTTTTCACCTCATAAATTCGCCAAGTACGCCCGGTTTTATGTAACAGGTCCACTCTGACCAGAACTCCATCGAACGCAAAGGTCGCCTCATAAATCGTCTTGGTCCCGCTTAAAATCGATTTTTGAGTGTCCCGGATCATGAGATCCGGGCTTTTTCCATTATACTCGATTAAAACACCGCCTGGAAAAAGTTGCTGAGCCAGGGTCCCAACTTTATGGCCCAGGTCGAAAAGCGCTTCTTGGGCTTCATCGGCTTCGGTTTGCAAACCCGGTTCATGCGAATCCAGCCAAAGGGCTTTATGGCATTGCAGGCCAAGGATGAATTTGGACTTGGATAGGATGGTTTTCATGGTGCCTCCGCATAATAAGCTAAAAATGAGTGACAAAAGGTAACCGCTTCCATTTATATTAACTCCCGTTACAAATAAAAGCAAAGCGATCGAACAGGAGCGATAAGCATGGGATAACTCGGATTTTTTGGGCTGAAAAAAACTTCAAGCGCAAAAATTCAATTATGTAATTTATTCCGTCATATCTTTAAAGGTGTATTTACCATTTTTGTTCAGCTTTAGAAGAAAGCCGTGGCGTATGGCGCATAAACGTAATTTGCTTATAAGCCTGGAAATATTCTTAGCTAATTCATCAATGTCTTTATCGACATTTTCTACGGCAATTAAGCCGCATTCGAAAGAAGGAATATCATATAGGAAACGTTTAGAATTCCTTGTTATAAATAAACGCTGGGCCACATAACGGCGAATTTGTTCCCAAGAACAATTTTTTTCTAACACAATAACTATAATATTCCTATCGGACAGAAGAGTCTCTAATTGTTTTACATTATAATCTAAGACAACTACTCCTCTTGATACCGCAATTGATTTTTTCATTTTCCCCCTTTTTGTTTTTACCGAGAAATTTGTAAATGTGTATTTTTATTTGTCCTTTAATTTTATTTTACAATCATGTTTTGCTCCTATCAATTTCATATGTTCATTTTGCAATTCCTCGTTGACCATTACCAAGCCCAAAGGGATAGGGGGGTTCCCTGAAAAAATTAAGAATATGCGGGAACCACTCTCCCCGCTCTTCTTTTGCAACTTTTCAACTAACAATAACATTCACCCTCGATTTCCCAAAATCCAATCCTGATAGTGAAAGGAGTCATAGTATCTCGATATCGCTTTTGAAACGTGTCAAACGCGATGGGGTAAAACTTCGCCAATTTTTTCGCGCATTTTTTATCTCCTATTCGTGCGGCGGTTTGCCAATGCGCTTGAGCTGCTTGATGATCGCCCATGGATCGATAGATGTTCCCCAAATAGTGGCATGCTTCGGAATCCTCCGCGAGTTCAATTGATTTTTTAAAATCCGCTGCGGCTCTTTCGAGCTCATTTAACCTGAGCAATATCTTGCCTCTCTTTATTAAAATGATCGATAACCAAAAATCGTTTTCCAATCGATCTGTTTCCTCATCTAAATAAGATGCAGCATGCCGTCTATTCTTATAAAATAAATGCAAAGAACGGTTTATTTCAGCCAGAGCTTTTTTATATTTACGGCAAACATAATAAGCCTGACTGAAGTCAAAGTGGTATTTCTCCAGATCGCGGTTGTCGGCAAAGCGGATCGCATTTTTGAAATCAATAAAGGCTTTATCGTATTGTTTCAATTCCAGATAAAGTTCGGCCCGGCCATGATAAAATCGAGCAGGGTCGTGAGAATGGGCCCGGATGCCCAGGGTATATTCCGCTAATGCTCTTTTCCGTTTGCCCTGAGAGGAATAGGCGCTGGCGCACATCCAGCGGGCCATGGACCCTTCACTGCCGTGAGGGTCGACTTGGGCTGCTTGATCGTAATATTTGACGGCCTTTTCAAATTGGTCACGGTCATCATAGTATTTCCCTATATTGAAATAGGCCAAGGCATTATAAGGATATAAATGCATTTCAAGGCCGCATGTTTTTTCGATCGCCTCCATAGCCGTTTCGAGACCGACGAAAAGATAACATTTTTGGGGGTCCAGCAGATAGGGTTCCAATGTGCGATATAACTCTTTAAAATAATGTTCGGAATCATGGATTTGAAAAACGAGGGCCATGGGAAAATGGTTTGGTGAAACAGGTGGGTTAATCAGTTTATTCATGATCGCATTGATATCTTGGCAATCCTTTAAAAAGCCGATCCGGCTTATTTTGTTCTTAGCGTTAAAATTGTACAAAAAATAGATATAATCGTGTTTTGGTTCTTGTTTCATATAGCGCCTTCATTTTAAGGATATCGACAATTTATTGGCGATGGTAGACGCAGGCTGTAGGGGTTTTAAACCTGCCTCTCCCATTTAAAAGCCCAGCTTTTTTGCCCAGGCATTATCCCGGGTTTTGATTTCATTAATAAGTTGCGCCTTGATGGCCGCGAAAGAAATTTTATCCGATTTAAAAGCGTTTTTTTGCCATACCACTTTGAAATCTCCGGGAGTGAGCCGGTCGATCCCCTGAAAAGCCGCTTGAATGTTCGCGTCGTCCGGTTGATCTTGGATCAGGTCGGAAAGGACTTTTTTAAAAAAAGTGAGGCAGCCTTCCGGTTTAAGATAATCAAAACCGATTTTAAGATTGAACCGCCGCAGGGAGGCCTTATCGAGATTATCTTGAAAATTCGTGGAGGAGATGAAAACACCCTTGAAATTCTCCATCTGGGTCAAGAGTTCGTTGGTCTGGCTGATCTCCCAGGAACGCAGCGCGCTCTCGCGGTTGATCAAAAAGCTGTCCGCCTCGTCAATGAAAAGGATTGCTTCTTCATGCCCCGCTTCCTCAAAGGCGGATTTTATGTATTTCTCCGTCATGCCGATATAAGGCGAGATCAGATCGCTGGCCCGCTTGGTAACCAGATCTTTTTTAAGATCGCGGCTCAAAAATTTAGCGTATTCGGTTTTTCCGGTGCCGGCCGGGCCATAAAGCAAAAGGTTCATGTTTTTAATCAGGGGTTCTTCCTGTTTCTCCAAATGAATCAAGAACTCTTTAAGGGTGTGGTGAATGTCGTTTAAATCGGCATCCGTATTCAGACCGGCAATCGAATAATTTTTGGCGTTTACCCGCGCGGCTTTCGGTTTTTCGCCGAACAGGAGCGTGGCATGACTTTCCAGGATAAGGCCCAATCCCTTGATAATCTCGTCTTTGCCGCAAGACGGGTTGCTTTTTAAAGTCGCTTGCACGTCTCGCAAGGCATTGGAAACAGCTCCGGCGCTGACTGGATAGGTTTGGGACAATTGCTCGATATCGTCATCTGAAAATCGTTTTAAGAGATTGTTTTTTACTAATTGGGTCCTCCAGATCTCTTGGCGTTCTTTTTTGGTGAACCGTTTAAATTTCATACTGTAGTTGAACCGCCGCAGCACCGATTCCTCGGTATAGTCAACGGCATTGGAGATCCAAATGATTTTAGCCTTGGATTCTTCCAGCAACCGGTTGATCCAAGCTTTTTCAATCTTTTCGCCGCCCGTAAAAAAAGAAAATATACTGTTGAGCAGCCGGTCGGCCTCATCGACAACGATGATGGAATCTTCCGGTTTTACGGTATTCATACAGGCCATGATCGCCTGCCGCCGTTCCGCCACGCCTTCGCCGTCACCTTGGGTTATAAAATACACCCGTTTTTTAAGGTGTCGGCCCATGGATTTGGTGAATTCGGTTTTACCGGTACCCGGGGTGCCGTAAAGCAGGATGTTCATTCCTGGGGAGGAGGTTAATAATTTTTTCAGCAAGGCGACCTTGTCTTTATCAGCATGGAATTTACTTATCGGCAGAACATCGGTACCGGTATATTCGGTGAAAAGGCTGTCGGTGATGCAGCCCTTGAGACTCCCGGATAAAAAAGAGACGGTTTTGTATTGCAGGCTTTCAAGGCTTCCGTCCGAATTACGGCCGTCGCTATGAAAAAAATTTCCGGACACTAAAATGCCGTTCAAATCAAGGGCGTTGACAATGGCATCCTGTTTTTGATCGAGTAACCGGGCCAAGTTGACCACGTTGGCCTGAATTTCCTTCAGCTTTAAGTAATCCATGAAATAATCGTTGAAAGTTGAGTCGATATTCCACAGATAACCGATTTCGATAATCTTGAGTTCAGCCGGGTTGAGCTTGAAAATATTTTTAAGTTCCGTGAAGTGGTTTTCGATCGGTGCTGATTCGGATGTTTTTAGCGTCTCGAGTTTTTGAATAAAAAGATCTTTGAAAATAATGTTGATGATCTTAGCTGCTTTTTTATTGATACAGAGGCGGCTTAAATTTGCGCCGGTTTCCAGCAGGTCGATCGATTCGTTTAAAAGCGTTTTATAAGAGACAGGCCAAGCCTCGTCGCTTGCGTCGGCATCCATAAGCGCTGCGCTTGCAGCACTTATGCGACGGTAAATCCGATCGCGGATGGTTTTAAAAAATGGTTGCCGATAACCTGGGCCCAAAAGCGCATAAAAATATTGAAATCTTTCTTGACTGGAGTCGTTAAAAATTTCCATAGCGCGTAAAGCATAGGCCAGGCGTAAGGCCAGGAGAAACTTATCGTCCTGGCCGCGCGTTTTATGGGGCAGTCCCGCTAAGTTCAATACTTTGGGCCTGCGGGATTGTTTTCTTTTTTTCAGAGAATTCGATTTTGACATATAAAGCTCCTGGCTTGATTCGTTTTCAATATCCTTAGCGATCCATGAACGCGAAAATGACCGGTAAAAATTCATTTGTATTGTCCATTATTATACAGGTATAATTAGACAACCGTTGTCCTTAAGCGGGGCATAGAATCAAATCATTCCGATTTAAGAATTTTATTCAAAATATTCAATAATATCTGTGCGTTGAATGCGGACTCAATCAAGGCTATTTCTCTTATTGCAATGACTGACAAACCAAAAAGTCGTAAACCCACTTATGGCGCGGCTATGAATATAGCGCGGATTCTCCAAGAGCTTTATGAGGCCCAACGTCCGCCCTCGATTACGGATATCGTTGAACGCCTGGGTATTTCAAAAAAGACAATCCAACGTTATTTAAAAGTATTGAATTCCGAGCTTTCCAGTAAAAATGGGGATGACTTTATCTCTATCAGCCGGCAAAACGGTAAAGAGGAATTGTTTTTGACCGATAAAAATCAGGGCTTATCCGCAGGGGTTTTTCAATTGGCTTCTATGGTTATCGGTTTGAAACTGATGGATTTGCTGTCCGGTACGGTTCTTAAAGAAGGATTGGAGGATTTAAAGGATAAGCTGAAAGAAGGGCTATCGAGTCGTGAGAGGAAATGGTTAATAGATCTGGACCGGAAATTCATGGACACCGGGTTCGGGAAGAAAAACTATAAAGAAAAAGATGACCAGTTGGATGTAATTTTGCAAGGGCTCCTAAGGCAATTAAAACTCGAAATAGAATACGAAAAAGGAGAAGGGGAAAGCAAAACCTATATCATCAGGCCTTACACGTTTTTAATACACAAAGGAGCCGTGTTGTATCTCCTGGCGCATGTGGATGAATATAATGAAGTCCGCACGTTCCGGATTGAAAAGATCAAAAATGCCGTTTATTTGAAAGAACAGGCTTTTCAATATCCCCCGAAGTATCAACCGAAAAAGATCATTCAAGGCGGATTCGGTGTTTTTGCCGGAGACCCCAAAAATCAGGAAAATGCGGTGATCGAGTTCGATCAGGGTTTGTTCGAGTATATCTCGACCCGGAATTGGCATCCCAGCCAGCAATTTTCCAAGCCTTTGCGAGGCAAATTTAGGATGACCGTTACCTTGGATGATTTCAAGGAATTCAAATCCTGGGCTAAATCCTTTATTCCTGAAGCAAGAGTCGTTAAGCCCAGCGGAACCTGTCAATAAAAATGGGACAAAACTAGTTTTAATTTAAGCTCACAACAAGCGGTTTTTCCTGCTCTTTGAAATTCGGTTTATTGATCCATACCTGCTCCGGCACTTGGCGCACTTT
>RPPU01000232.1 GCA_003819975.1 Desulfobacteraceae bacterium | reverse complement strand
TTGTCGAATCTTTCGGCCTGGAATCCGGTTTTGGTTTATGCTGGATTCTGGCTTCTGGATTCTGACTTCTATCTTTTTCAGAACAACCCCGGTATATTCGGGAGCCCCAATCCTTTGGTCAGGTTGGCCATTTCGTCGTTCATCATGGTTTTGGCTTTGCCGAGGGCGTCATTGACCGCGGCCAGGACCAGGTCTTGCAACATCTCCACATCCTCGGCGTTGACTACTTCTTTTTCGATCTTGATGGCTATGATTTCCTGGCGGCCGTTGGCGGTGACGGTGATCATGCCGCCGCCGGCAGAGGCTTCCACGGTTTTATCGCCTAGGTCTTCCTGCATCTTGGCCATTTTGGCCTGAAATTGTTGGGCTTGTTTCATGATGTTGCCCATGTTCGGTATGCCTTTCAAGTCATTTCCTCCTTTTTATCGGCTGATGAAAAATCGTCATCTACGGCGTTGCCTCATTCCTCGTTGCTGCGGCGTAACAGGATGTACAGCCTCGCTCCTCGGAATTTCGGATGCCTTGCAGCCGGTTTGAGATATTAATTGTTAGTCCTCTATTTTTCACCGCAGAGGCGCAGAGATCGCAAAGATTTTATTCTTTTTTGCTTTTCTCTGAGAGGGAGAAAAGCAAAAACCAATCAGCTCTACGGGTGCATAAATATTTATATATAAGAAAACCAATTATCGCTCAATAGCTTTTGTTCTTAAATTTTGCTGTTAGTTTTTCTCTTTTACTTTTCACGTTTCACTATTCATGTTTGCCGTTTTACTTCTTCTGCCCGTTTTCCTCTTTCACTTTTCCCTGAAACAAATCGAGAATGTCCTGGACCGGTTGGCCGAATTCGGTTTTAGCCGGGGACGCCTTGGCCGTCTTTTCCGGTACCGGAGCGGTTTTGGCGGGTTCTTTGCCGACGGTGGCGGCCACGGGCTTGATCTTGAGCGGCCGTTTGAAATATTCGTGCGCCAGGGTTTCCAGTTTGACCAGGTTGTCGGGATCATTAAAATAACCGGAGGTAAAAGAATCGCCGGTGCTGGAAATTTCCAAGGAATCGCCGCGTACTTGCGTCAGATGCCAGGACTTGATCACATTGGACATGGGTTTGCTTTTTGAAGCGACAAAACCCTGAAAATCGTTCCAGTCTTCGTTTTTCACGGAAACCGGTCCGGATGCGGCAACCGGCGGGGTTCCGACCGCAGGCCCGGAGCTTTTTTTAGGTTCAGGAGCATAGCCGACCGGTCGGGCCGGGCCGGTCATAGGCGGGCGACCGGCCGGCGCGTTTATTGCGGGCAAACGGGTCTCGAGTTCGGCCAAGCGTTGAAGCAGTTGTTCCACGGGCAGGATTTTGTCCAGATGACAGAGTTTAATGACAATGGCTTCCAGCACCAGGCGCGGGTTGGCGGTAAACCGCAAGCCCGCTTCTTTGGCGATCAGGAAACTCAAGGATTGTTGCAACCGTTCCTGCCCGGCCCGGTCGGCCAGCGTTTTCAGCTCGACCCGTTCCGATTCGATCATGTCCAATAATTCGCCGCCCGGCACGATCAGGCCTACCAGGAGATTTCGGAACTGGTCCATGAGGGAATGGTAAAATTCCTTGAGGTCATAACCGTAATTGTAGATTCGCTCGATGATTTCAAGGCATTGGCCGGGTTGGTTTTCGATAATGGCCCGCGTGATTTCAGCCAGGATGGTGCGGTCGATAATCCCCAGAATATCGGTGATGGCTTTGTCTTCAACTTTGGCGCCGGTGTAGGAAATAACCTGGTCCAGCAAGCTTTCGGCATCGCGCATGCTGCCTTCGGATTCGCGGGCCAGGAGCATCAGACCTTTTGGGCTGATCTCAATGCCTTCTTCGGTGGTTATTTTTTTTAATAAATCCACCATGCGGGCCATGGGAATTCTTTTAAAATCAAAACGCTGGCAGCGGGATAAGATGGTGATGGGTACTTTATGCGGTTCTGTGGTGGCAAAAATGAATTTTACGTGCGGCGGCGGTTCTTCAAGGGTTTTGAGCAGGGCATTAAAAGCCGGCAGGGTCAACATATGGACTTCATCAATGATATAGACCCGAAAACGGCCGCCGGACGGCAGGTATTTGATATTCTCGCGCAGGTTGCGGATCTCATCAATGCCCCGGTTGGAGGCGCCGTCGATTTCCTGGACATCGGTGGAAGCGCCGCGGGTGATCTCCAGGCAGGAAGAGCATTGGTTGCAGGGAATGCCCGGTTCACCCTGTTGACAGCTCAGCGCCTTGGCCAGGATCCGGGCTACTGAAGTCTTGCCGACCCCTCTGGCGCCGCTGAAAAGATAGGCATGAGCCACGCGTTCGCTCTTGATCGCGTTGATTAAAGTCTGGGTGATATGTTCCTGGCCGATGACATCCTCAAAAACCTGAGGTCGCCATTTACGGGCCAATACTTCATAAGCCATAGTCCCATACCTGTTAAAAAAATGGCGGAGAGAGGGGGATTCGAACCCCCGGTACCGCTTTTGGCAGTACACGCGATTTCCAGTCGCGCTCCTTCAGCCAACTCGGACATCTCTCCGCAATGGTCGTCACTCATACCGGGAAAAAGCCTCTTTTAATAAAAGGATTTCCCTATGTAAAGCCCAAAATCTATAACATAAGTCGGAACCGGTTACCATTAAAAAATGGCAACCCCTGAATCCTTAACAAAAATTCTTATATTAAAACGAAACGCCCTTGTTCCGGCTGGATTTTCCAGATGCCGGGATGGATCCGGAATAGTTGGGGGTTTTATTGGCGATTAATCATTAGACCGAGGGAGCGGAATTATGCTATCATAAAATTTTAACCCCTTGGTTTCATTGCAATCATCGGGTCGGGTTTTTGATCCCGAAAACCATAGGATCAATAAAATCTGCCGAAATGACGATAAAATTGAATTTTTACACCAAACCTCAAAAGGAGGCAGTCATGAAAGTTTATGAAAAAGTGATACCCAGTATTGAGCGCCGGTTGAATAACCTGACGGCCATGTCCAAAAAATGGGCTGAAGGCGCTGAAAAAAAATCGCGCCCCACCATTACCCTATCGCGACGTTACGGTTGCGAAGCTTATCCTTTGGCGGAAACATTGGCTGAAATGCTCCAAAAAGCCACCGGGGAAATTTGGAATATCTACGATAAAGCCTTGCTGGAAAAAGTCAGCATGGACGAAAGCCTTTCCATGGAGATTCTTAAAAATTTGGAGATGCACAGCAAGTTCAACGACTATCTGGCTTCGCTTTCGCTCGCGCATAAACCCTATCCGGTCGTTTTTCAAACCGTGATGAAACATATGTTGCAGGTGGCGGTCATGGGTAATGCCATTATCGTGGGCCGCGGAGGCGTGATTATCACCCAGAAACTGACCAACTGTTATCATTTCCGGCTGGAAGCGGATTTTAAGTTCAGAGCAGCCTCGATTGCGCGGCGCATGGAAATCACCGAAGAGGAAGCCAAAAAGATGGTGAAAGAAAACCAGGATTTGCGCGAGCATTTTATCCGCGAATATCTGGGGGTCGAGGATTCGCATATCTGGCTTTATGATGCCATGTACAACAATGCCCGCCATACCCAGGCGGATATGGCCCGGTCCATTATCGCTTATGTGGCCAGCGGGTGGGAAGATAAGAGTTATTTTAAGCTCAGCGCATTGGGTGTGTGAAGTTTTCGGTTTGGGGGAGCTTCTCGATTGTCGGCGCGTTTGGTTTTGCAGTCACAACTATCAAAGGTCCATAGCAATACCCTCCATTTATTGTCGGTCCATAAATCCGGCGAAACGGAATCCGAGGTTGCCCAGGCCTAGACTGGGTCATTAACAGACCTCTTCGGTCCGTTTCATATCCAAGCACCAAACAGGAGCGACCAATTGAGAAACATCAAAATCGTCTCGGTGGAGCCGGTCGCTCCCTCTGCTTTGAAAGGTTCTTAGCGGAATTATCGGCAAGATACAAAATAGAGACAATAAACCATGCAAAATGTTTTTTTGTACATTGCGACCATTTTAATCTGGGGCTCCACCTGGATAGCGATCAAGTTTCAATTGGGTGCGGTCGACCCCATGGTTTCAGTCATCTACCGCTTCGGCTTGGCGGCGGCGCTGCTGTTTGCGTACTGCCGGGCCGTGAAACTGCGCCTGTGCTTCAGCCCAGCGGAGCATTTTTTCATGGCTTTGCTGGGTATCCTGCTTTTCGCCTTCAACTACTGGTTGGTCTATCTTTCGGAAGTCTACGTGACCAGCGGCCTGGCCGCGGTGATCATGTCGAGCATCGTGATCTTGAATATTTTCAACGGCGCGCTATTCATCGGCGCGCCGGTCCGGCGGGCCATGGTCCTGGGCGGTCTGGTCGGCATGCTGGGCATTGGGCTGATCTTCTGGCCGGAAATCGCCTCGTTCAGTCTGACCGACAAAGGCATCAAGGGGCTTTTATTCGGTTTTGCTTCGGCCTGTTTGGCTTCCTTGGGCAACATCACCTCGGCCCGCAATCAAAAACACGGGTTGCCCGTGATGCAGACCAATGCCTATGCCATGGGTTATGGAACCCTTTTTTTGCTGATCGTATGTGTCTTAATCGGCAAACCTTTCCGTTTTGATCTCTCTGTCGGCTATGTCGGTTCCCTGGTTTATCTGGCCGTATTCGGCTCCATTATTGCGTTTGGATTTTTCCTGACTTTGATCGGCCGGATTGGACCGGCCAAGGCCGGGTATGTCAGTCTTTTGATCCCGGTGGTGGCCTTGGTTATTTCCACTTTTTTTGAAGGGTATCGCTGGAGCCCGCAGGCATTCGCGGGATTGGGTTTGGTCTTGATCGGGAATTATATTATAGTGAAAAAGCCGAAATAAAAAATTGACATGTTGGCTCTTAATGGACTAAACTAAGTAAACTAATATTTATAAAAGGGAAGCCATGCAAAAATTAAATGTACATGAAGCCAAAACGAAATTATCCGCGGTTCTTTCCGAAATCGAAAAAAAAGGTGAAACCTTTATTATTTGCCGCAATGGAAAACCGACAGCGGAACTCATCCCTTATCGTCGTCACAGTCGTCTGAAGTATCATCCGCTGCTGCGTAAAATAAAAATCAATTTTGACCCAACCGAAGATATGACCGACTCTGAATGGGGAGAAATTGAATAATGTTGCTGGACACTTGTGCCTTACTGTGGTTGGCTCACGATCAAAACCGGTTTTCCGCCGCAACTTTAACAAAAATCGATGAAGCTCCGGTCGTTTATTTGGCGGCCATTTCCGGGTTTGAAATCGGGCTGAAACACAAGGCAGGTAAATTGCAGTTACCTGTTCCGCCCCGACAGTGGATGCATGAAATAATCGCACATCATCAAATTGAAATCATTGGGCTGGATTTGGAAATATGTCTCAAGGCAGCCGAATTGCCTCCCATCCATAAAGATCCGTGCGATCGATTTATCATTGCCGCTGCATTGGCCATGGGCTTATCGGTCGTGACCGCAGACCAGCGGTTTGCAACTTATGGAGTGGATGTCATCATCTAAATGTTTTATTGATCCTGAAAAGCGCAGGATCAATAAAACATGAATTCCGGCAAGAATGGCCGGAATGATATCCGGGGAATCGTAATCGGTCTACTCATTTGCCTGGGTTTTCAAATAAGGAGCTTAACGATTTGCAGTGACCTTTCCGGTTCAGAATCTTTGACCCCGATTATTTTTAGATGGATGTTCTTTTTTTCAAGTTCAAGCCGCAAAGCTTCCATGAAAACACCTCGGCCCGCAACTTCTTGATTATCCCGGGAAGTGGTCTCCACGCCGCAAGAGGGCGAGCGGTTGATGCCCACGATACCCTTGATATCAAAACCGTAGCGCAAATATTCTGAAATCTGAAACACGACCGGTTCGACCAACGTCCGGAGCTTGGTTGTTGCATCTTTTTGCTCCAGGGCTGCCCGGATACGACTGTTTTCCTCGATCACGGGGCGCTGTGCGCCCGCGGGATCGCCGCGGTCCAGACCCAGGCACATCAACTCCGGGCAAGGCAATTGTACGATACCGATATTGGATTCGAGCAGCAGATCGACAATGTGTTTGGCGGAACCCGGAAAACCGGCGGTACCGTCGGATATGGAGTTCTGGTTCAGGATGCAGTGGGCGACAAAAAGAATGGTTTTGCTTCTGGTGTCGGTGAACATATTCATTCCTAAACGATATTTAAGCGTCTGTCCAATATTATCGATTTATTCTTTTTGAGGAAGCTTTGCTTTTGAATAGCCGGTCGTCACCGGCTGGGGCGCACTTTCCAGGGCGGCAAACAACTCGTTATTGTCGGTGATCCATTTTTGGGTGTCCTCGAGGGAACGAATGACGCCGTCCAGGCGCTGGGAAAGAAGTTGCGGATCGTTGCGGACGGCGGTTTCCTCGCTGATCAGAGTCACTTGCTTTTCAATGCGGTCGAGTTCAGCTTCGGTTACCTTGAGGCTTTCTTTGGCTTTGAGCAGGTTTTCCAGCCGGCGGTTTTGGATTTCCAGGGTGCCTTTAAGAGAACGCCAAACAGCCGAATCCTCGGTTTCCTTGGAGAGTTTATCTTCGATGCGGCGGAGATCCGCGCGTAGGACCGTTTCGGAAACCTGATTTAAAACTTCTTTAGTGGTCTGTTGGGAATAAAGAAGTTTTAAAAAAATGACGCGCAGTTGATCCAATTCTACGGACTGTAGGCTTTGGAAACCGGAAGCGGCGGAGGGCAAACCGGATCGGTTTAAAATGGCATCGCATTTGGATTCGAGTTTTTGATAACGGGATTTGGCTTCCTCATTCAGCAGGTGAACCGTATCGAGTTGTTTCTCAAACCGGTTCTTTTTGTTTTCCGACAGGATGATGCCGCCGACCAGGTTTTGAAAGCGGGGATTGCCGCTTAAAAAGAGAAGATAAGCGATTTCAAAAGCCAAACCCAAAAAGAAGAATCCAGGGTGGCCGAAACCGAGAATAAAGAGGCCTCCCAAGGCCAGTTTATTGAGCGGCAAATGCCCTAGGCCTTTGACCGGCACTTTCAAGTTGAAAGCAGCTTTGAGGTAATCCCAGAAACTGAGCGAGTCTTTGATCATGGGTTTGTCTGCCGATTGTCGCTAAGGGTATTGCGAAATACCATGGAAACTTTTTCAACCGTTTGCAGGAACTCAGGAGAACGTTGCACATCCAACGGCGAAACCCCAGGCACGGC
>RPPU01000231.1 GCA_003819975.1 Desulfobacteraceae bacterium | reverse complement strand
TCGGCCAGTCATAACGGCGTTGCATCCAACTCCGGATCTGTTCCAGGTAACGCTCGGAGACCTCGGTATAGCCGTAGATCCCGTATCGGGCCCTTTGGAGCAGCGTTTCATTCACTTGGGGCGGCGATTGAAAATCCATATCCGCGACCCACATGGGGATCACGTCCGGGTTCTTGAACAATTTGGTACGGGCGTCCCATTTGATGGAACCGGTATTGCCGCGGTCGATGAGCGCATCAAAATCAAACATGTCGGGATCTCCAAAAATTTACCTTTTAAGAAGTTTACTGTTTCATATATGGCCGGTTTTTAAGGTTCTCGTAGCCGATAAATTGAATTTTTAGAGATCCCTATGCCACATAATACCTTTCAGAAAAATGAAGCAGGGTTTAAGTAAACCGATTTTTAACAGATTTATAGTGCCGGGGTCAAATAAAAATCAATTGTCATTACAAGGTGTCTTAATAATTAATTGCGGTTTTTCAAAATCGCAAGCTTTTAGCCGGTTTAAAATTCCGGGGTTCACGGTTCCACGTTAGCGAGCGATTAAACATTGATTTGTTGAAGGTTTTGAAAATTGACGGTTATTCACGGCTTGAAAAAGACTTCTCCGCGAACGTCGGGTTGATTCCGGTTTGTCTGTAGCATGGATAGAGGCTCTGTTTTTTTGTTGACCTGTTGCGTGTGAAAGGCCTGTAAACGGATTAATTCCGCTTCCAGGCTTTTGAGCAGACCGGGCCCTTTTTCCAAATTCTTGCCGCGACCCGCGAATTCCAATTCCCGCGCCACTTCGGCCAAAACATCGGCGCACAGGTTGGCGGCGCCGCCCTTGATGGCGTGGGCTTCTTTCATGACTGGGTCGGCATTGCCGGTTTCCAGGGCCTGGCGGATAACCGACACTTGGCGGCGGGCGTGTTCGAGATATTTTGAAAGTACATCGAGCAGAAATTCACGGTCGCCTTCGAATTCATCTACGGCTTTATCAAAATCCATGGGCGGAGCGCCGGCAGCGGTTTCAGGCGGCATGGGTGTCGTTGTCGATTCCGGCAAATGCTTCTTAACCGGACCCATCGTCTCATTAAGCGAGACCCATTTCGCGACCATGGCCAGGAGTTCTTTTCGGCGCAAAGGTTTGGTCAGAAAATCGTCCATGCCGGCTTCGAGGCAAAGGTGCTTATGTTCTTGCGTGGCATGAGCGGTCATGGCCACAATGGGAATCCGTCGGCCGGAGGCTTGCGGTTGCTCCCATTTGCGGATGGCGCGGGTCGCTTCAAAACCGTCCATGACCGGCATTTGGATATCCATTAAAACCAGATCATAATGATTGACTTTGCAAATATCTAAGGCCTGTTTTCCGTTTTCAGCCAGGTCGACCCGATAACCGCGGCTCTCAAGGTGTTGCAAACTGACGCGTTGATTGGTCGGATAATCTTCCACAAGCAAGATGCGTTTGGTTTGCTCGGGAGTAACGAGGGGGTCGGTCGGGACCGGAAAAATTTCCTTGACGGTTTTATTCTTTTTTTCCGATGATTCCAAAACCGATTGGATGACATGGCCCAATTCAGCGCGGCTGATCGGTTTCAGGAGGGTCGCCTTGATATACGGACTACGCTCCCGGAGCGGTTTGATTTTTCCGGCGGTTACGAGCAGAATGGCCGGAATGGCGCCTGCCCGGGTCAGATCCTTCAGGTCTTGAAAAGGGTCGGAGCCGTTGGTTTCCAGGATGCGGCAGTCGATCAGGATCAAATCCGGTCCGTGATTTTGAACCGCCATATTTTTCAGCAGACCGACCGCCTGGCAGCGCACCGAGGCTTCAATGACTTCGCAGTTCCAGTCGCGCAAGTATTGCTTCAATACGGTGCGTCGGGTCGTGTTGTCATCCACAACCAGAATTTTACCCCCCTCGAAACCGGGTTTTTGCTTTCCTTCCGGTCCTTCCGCCGCAGGGCTTGGCCGAAAGGGAATGGAGAACGAAAAGGTGCTGCCTTTGCCTTCTTCACTATCGATCCGGATTTCGCCGCCCATGAGTTCGACCAATTGCTTGGATATACTGGTGCCCAAACCGGTGCCGCCGTACCGTCGGGTGGTGGAATTATCGCCTTGGGTGAAACTTTCAAATATTTTGGCCTGCTTTTTGGCGGAGATCCCGATGCCCGTATCCTGAACCGTAAAATCGATGCGGAAATCATCACCCCAAGCCCGGTCCAATTCGGCTTTAAGGTAAATCTCGCCTTGTTCGGTGAATTTGACGGCATTGCTGGCCAGGTTCAGGAGAATCTGGCGCAGCCGGCCGGGATCACCCAGAAGGGCGCAGGGCAGATCGGGCGAAACATAACTAATGAGGTCCAAACTTTTTTTCTCCGCTTGCAAGGCCAGACTTTGGGCCACCTCTTCAATCAGGGGTCTGAGCTCAAAAGAAATGTTCTCGAGTTCCAATTTGCCGGCTTCGATTTTCGAAAAATCCAAAATATCATTGACTACGTTCAGGAGCGAATTGGCTTCGGTGTTGATGGTTTGCAAAATATTGTGCTGCTGGTCGTCCAAGCCGGTTTCCAAACCCAATTCGGCCATGCCGATGATGCCGTTCAAAGGGGTTCGGATTTCGTGGCTCATATGGGCCAGGAAACGGCTTTTAGCCTGACTGGCCGCCTCGGCCTCCTGCTTGGCGATATGGAGGGATTCGGATTGTTTCCGTTCGGTGATGTCGCGGGCAATGCCTTTGAATCCGACGGCTTGATTGTTTTGGTCCATGACCAGCGAAACCGAGGTTTCCATGAAGCGGCGATGGCCGTCTTTGCGGATGATTTCCCAATCGGTCGCGATGGCCGGTTTTCCGGTCTTGAAGACCTCCGAGAAAACCGCGAACATTTTACGGGCGTTGATTTCATCGGTGTATTCGCGATTGTCCTTGCCCAGGAGCTCTTCACGGTAATAACCGAGCATGCGACTCATGGAGTCGTTGAAAAAAGTGAAGCGACCGGTGAGATCCACTTCATAGTACCCTTCTTCAATGCTCTCCAGGATCGTCCGGTATTTTTCTTCGTTTTCCTTGAGGGCTTTTTCAGATTCCAACCGTTTGGTGATATCGCGACCCCAGCCCTGCACGTAAAGAGGGCCTTGGGGGCCGGTGACCAGCAGGTTGCGGTATTCGATGACCAACTGGCGGCCGTCGCGGGACACGATGCGGAAGCGCCCGCTGTCTTCGCCTTTGGCGCGGATGCGCGCGAGGTAATCTTTAAAACGCGGTTTATGGGTCATGGGCATAATATCTTGAACGCTTAACTTTTTGACCTCTTCTTCTTTGATTCCGCTTGTGTTTCTGAAAGCCTGGTTGGCTTCCAGAAAATAGCCGTTGAGATCGTGAAAAAAGAGGCAATCCGACACACTGTCGAAAATATCCCGATATTTTTCTTCGCTTTTGCGCAAAGCTTCCTCGGCGCTTTTGCGGGCGGTGATGTCGCGGTAGATTCCGTAATTGCCGATGGTCTTATTGTCCAGGGTAATGGGAGACGCCAGGATGGAGACATCGATCAAGGAACCGTCTTTGCGGCGGCGTTTGCTTTCCAATGAAATCGGGCGGCCGGCCCTATCGACGGCTTCGGTCATTCCCTTGGCTTCTTCCATAAGCCGGGAAGGGGCCACCAATTCATCGATGGTTTTACCGATAACCTCTTCAGGTTCGTAGCCGAAAAGCCGGGTGAATTCCGGGTTGATCCGCACCAAACGATGCTGAATGTCGCCCATGCAAATGGCTTCGGGTGCGCTGTCGAAAAGCCGGTCCATATAGGACTTCTCGATTTTAAGGTCTTCTTCGGCTTTGCGCCGGGCGCTGATATCCACGAAATTTTCGAGCAGACACTCCCGGCCGTTGAGGGTGACGGTCACTACGGTTTTGATGATCGGTCTGCGTATGCCTTGGGTAGTGAGCAATACCCGCTCCGAATTGTCCACGGTCTGTCCCAGATCGGTGATGGGGCATTTGTCTTTTTCAGCCGGGCAAATAAATTTATGACAAATCGAGCCGACGATGTTCTCTTTGGATGTGCCGATCCATTTTGCCCCGACCGGGTTGACGTCCATAATGCGATGCGTTTCCCGGTCGATGATCACGATACCGGTCTGGACCGACTCCAGAATGGTTGTAAGCCGGGTTTCGCTTTCTTTCAGCTCCAGTTCGGTTTGTTTGCGGGCTTGGGAAAGGTTGTCCAGATCGGATTTCAAAAGAGTGATGGCGTCAAAGACCGGCATGATGGGGTGGTCCAGATCGGGAATATGCGGGGGCTCAATGCCTTCCACTTCCCAATTGATCCGGCCGATAAAATAGAGTAGTTCGTCGATATAGCGTTGGACTTCGGCCGGCAGGTTTTTGGTTTTTTCCGGGCCGGGTTCCGGCAACAAATCGGGCCCCGCTGTTTCCGGATTTTTTTCTTGAAGGTATTTCAGCACCGATTCGGGTCCGGAGAAGACCCGCACCTTGAACGACAAGAGGGGCCGAGCCAGATTGACGGCCGAATTGATCCATCGGTTGGCATTGCAAAAAATGAGCATGCGGAAGGGGTGTTCGGCATACCAGCGTTTAAAGCCTTCTATGTAGATCCGGCGCGCCTTGAAGGTCGCGCCTTCGAGATTCCGGATGTCGAACACGAAATAGTAGTCGTGATTTTTTAATTCCGCCGCGCTTCTGATTTTTTCAAAGAGCTCGAAAATCGGCGCCACATGTTGTTCGCGCATGAATCCGGCAGTGGTACCCCAAATCACGTTGCGGTGGATCAGGCGATAACGGGTCGTGTAGCCTTGCTGTTCCAGAATCCACTGTTGTCCGGCTTGGTCCGGAGGCGGCAATACTTGTGCTTTGGCATTCGCACGGGCGAGCCTCTCCACGGCTTTGCGGATCGCGGCCGGATAATCTTCAACGATCATCATGGGAAATTTGGCTTTGTGCAAATGCCGGCCCACGTTGATGGCCATGCGCACCGGAAGGGGGGCTTGAAACCCGATCCACCCGATCAGGCGGTCTTCGGTGGTTCGCAAGCCCACAGCCAGTTGGTCCCGAGCGATTTTATTGATCCGTCCGGTGATGGCGGAATAATCCCTGAGTTCCAGAAAAGGCTCTTGGGGGCCGAGCATGGCGGAGAGGACCTTGGCCCTTTCCAAAAACAGGTTGGCCATGCCGTGTTCGCCGGCATTTCCTGAGGATGAGGAGTAAAGAATCTGTGGGCCGATCCATTTAAACGTAACCCGGTAGCCTTGACCGAGATCGATGTCGGTCCATTCCGGTTTGGTGATTATTTTCAAGCCGGTAACCGGGCAGATATCCGAAACAGCCGGAAGGGCAACCGGTTCGGAGCGCGGTTCACGGGTCTCTTGGGCCGATTTCAAATCCCATTGCATTAAAATCGTTTTAGCCAGGCGCATGGCGGCCGCATAATCTTTTTCAATATGAACTTTAAATTTGAATTTATAAAAGCGCTTGGCCAGTTTGATGCTCATGTTGAACATGGGTGAAGTTCCGTGAAAAATAAGGTGTTTCAGCCGTTGACGACTCTGCATGATTTCAATGTAATATTTTCTGGCTTCCAAAGTGGCGCCGCGCAGATAGGTGTAATCGGCGATATAGATGTAGGACCCGGCGGTGATTTTTTGTTCCATTCTGTTGCTTAACTGCATGGCCTCTTTGAGGTCGTTCCGTTTTGCATAACCATAGCCTTCAGATAAGATGATCCGATCACTGATCAGGAAGACCCTTGTTTTATATGAAAGAGGGTCGTTTCCGCTGGAATATTCAAGTTTTTCCGTAATCGGCAGTCCGGTAACCGGACAAGTCCGATACAAGGGCGGTTGGGGATATAAATTTTCCGATTCAGCCATAAGGCAATACCTGTTCAGGGCTCGCCAAAACGATCATCCCCGGATGAAAAAGGGGTTTTGCCCGAATTCAAGTCTGGATTATTATAAAGCCGGGATATTTCTTAAAGGATTATCGGCAGATTAGTAAATTTGCTTTATCTAAAATTTTTATCAAGGATCGATAAAAAATGAATTCCGGCCAGAGCGCGATGGTCAGTCCATACATGATTCACTTGTGACCTCCGGCTAGGGCGGGTCATGAAACCCGCCCCCGGAGGATTTACGACTTAATCAGAGGTCAGGGCTTTTTTCTGAGGATTTTGCCTTTGGTGCAAGCTGCGTTCGTGCCTTGGAAAATATCAGCGGTCATATAGGCGCAGTTGCTCCATGCACCGGGCCGCACTCCCTTGGCTTTAAAAGTGATTACATGGGTCTCGCCGGGCGCGCCCGGTTCGGAGACCACGGCAATTTCATAACCGGTTGTATTGCTCGGAGTCGGCAGGGTTCCGGTTCCGTTGTAATAAACGGCTTGGCCGGAATTGCCGTAAATATTCTCCGCACCCACGGTCAGCAGGCTGTTGTCGCCGTCCGAGAGATCGTCGCCGTAGGTGTAGCTGATTCCCTCGGCCGTGCCGGTCTGAATCCAGATCTGGAAGGTGTTGGTTTCACCGTCACCGAAATTCGAGACTGCTTCCCATTCGATCACGATCCAGGAATTGACGCCGTCGGTCAATACATTGAGCAGAACGCGGCCGGCGGCAGAGGGGTCCAGGTCGGTCCAGAAGGGACAAAGTACATTGTTGGGTAGGGCCGCATCGGGCAGGTTGGAATTGAGAGCCTGAATATCGTCGGCGTTTCCGCCGCCCACCACCACATACCCGTTGGAGACAATGCCGATTTGCGAAAATGGCTCGCCCGCGAACGTAAAAGCCGGTACATTGTAATTGGCAATGGTCTCGTCCGCGGCGTTGATATCAATGGTGCCGCCGAACAAAGAGAGCGGCAGATAACCGGCCGGGGAGGCGGTTGCCACCTTGGCCGTCACGATCGGGGGCGCGGCGCCGGATAGAACGCCCTGATATGCGATCCCGTTGAAAACAGCCGTGGCGCCCGAAACGCTGGTTTTGATCAGAGCGAGGTTGCGCGGCAAAATGTCCTTGAGGTTTACTTGCGCGTTTTTGAAATCGATGTTTTGAATGGTGATTTTAAAATCGATTTCTTCTCCTTTTTTGATCTCGGTCGGCGCGGCTGTTTGAACTAAGGTGACCAGGGGTTGGCGGCGCACAAGGGTCAGGGGAAAACGGGCCGCATACCCAAAGCTTTGCAAATGGAGAACCGCATGGCGCACTTCAT
>RPPU01000230.1 GCA_003819975.1 Desulfobacteraceae bacterium | reverse complement strand
CAGGTTGAAGGTGACGCCTTCATAAACGAAATATTCGTTTTGCCAGTCATCACGGGTCAGCATCGTGGGTGCCCTTGACAGGGATTAAAAATGATGTATAATGATGATGTATACAGCATGAGAGGTATGAGAGGCGCATTATGGTACGAACGCAAATATACTTGACGGAAAATCAACGAGACGAATTGGTTACTCTCGCTAAGACCGTCGGCAAGAAACAAAGCGAACTCATTCGAGAGGCCATCGATCGGCTCATTGATCAAACGGGTCGCGGACGCAGGGAGCTTGTGTTGCGCAAAGCTGCCGGAATATGGAAGGATCGTAAGGATCTTCCTGATTTTAAAGCAATTCGCGCCGAATGGGATAGGATCTAATCATGACGCGGCCCATACTTTTAGACACAGATGTTATCGTTGATTTTTTTCGGGGGCATGTGAAAGCTGAAGCTTTTATTAACACATACAATGCTCGCATTATCCTATCAGCGATCGTTGTCGCAGAATTGTATGCCGGAGTAAAAGGGGATACGGAGCAAGCGACACTACAGGAATTTGTCTCCCTTTTTCGTGTTGTCCCTGTAAGTGCCGAGATTGGGAAGTTCGGAGGCCTTTACAAACGAGATTATGGTAAGTCACATGGCGTTGGTCTTGCGGACGCTATCTTGGCTGCCACTGCGGAAGCCGAGAATGCAGATTTAAAGACTCTCAATATCAAACATTATCCTATGTTAAAGGACCTCAAACCGGCCTACATTAAGTAAAAGGCCAACAGAGAATTCAGGAAGGCAAAATCATAAAGGCATTGGCTGTACACATTTCTTTTATGGCGGCATTGTCCGGTTCATACGCCAAAGTCATTTCAGCAAATGAAATCATCGAAGGCCGGGCATAACCGGATGCTCAGACCATGAGCTATTGATCAAACTGCCTGTCCAACCTCAAACCATCCGGTTGGCGCTTTCGAAGACGACGCCGTATTTGCGGGCGATCATGTTGGCGGCAATGCGGCCCGATTCGTAGATAGTGGGCAAGCCGCTGCCGGGATGGGTGCCGCCGCCGACCAGGTAGCAGCGGTCGAATTCCTCGAATTTGTTGCGCGGCCGCAGATAGATCATCTGGCTGATGTTGTGGGCCAGGTTGAAGGTGGCGCCTTCATAAACGAAATATTCGTTTTGCCACTCATCGGGCGTTATGACTTTTTCAACCAGGATTTTTTCCTTCAGATCGTTCAGGCCGAGTCTTTTTTGAATGCTCTCCAGAACGCGTTCGCGGAAAGGGGCGCATTCGCGGGACCAGTCGATCGGAGCGCGGCGGTTGGGCACCGGCACCAGCACATAAAGCCCTGATTTGCCCGGGGGCGCCAGGGTGGGATCGCTCGGCGAGGCATTGCGGACGTAAAAACTGATGTCCTCGGAAAGGCGTTGGCGGTTGAAAATATCGAGCACATTGCCGCGGTAATCACGGGCAAAGACGATGGTATGGTGGGGCAGATCGTATGACCGATCCATTCCGAGATAGAGCATAAAGGTGGAGCAGGAGAGGCGTTTGGTTTTCAGTTTTTCAGGTGTGTATTTGCGCAGGTTTTCCGGATCCACCAAATGGGTCATGGCATGGCCGAAGTCCGCGTTGACGATTACCTCATCGGCTTCGATCTTCTCCCCGTTTTCGAGTTCCACGCCCTGAGCGCAACGGTTTTGGATCATGATCCGGCGGACCGGGGTGTTGAGGTGAATGCGGGCGCCGTTCTCTTGCGCCACTTTGGCCATTTGAGTGGAAATCTCGCTCAACCCGCCCAGGGTGTGATAAACGCCGTAAGCGTACTCAATATAGGAGAGCATGGAAAAAGCAGCCGGGCATTCCCAGGCCGACATGCCGAGATATTTGGTCTGAAATGAAAAGCAAAGGGCCAGATCTTCCTTTTTGAAATAGCCCAATAAAATATCGAATACGCTTTTGCCGAGGGAGAGGTAAGGCAGGGCGGCCAAGAGTTCTTTGGAAACCATGGTGGACAGGGTGGAATAGTGCTTTTGCAGGCAAGGGTACATTTTTTCAAAGCGGAGGCTTTCCTTTTGAACGTAGCGGTCAAAGCCCGCTTCCAAGCCGGGGAACTGATCCTTGATTTTCTGTTTCATATGAACCAGGTCTGCGGTGGGTTCAAAGGCGAACGAGCTGAATTGCAGGCGGTACATGGGATCGAGCTTGATGAATTTCAGATAATCGTCGCTTTTTTTGCCTGCTTCCTGAAAAACCTCATCCAGAACCGGTTTGAGCATCAAGAAGGTCGGGCCCACGTCAAAACGGAACCCATTCATTTCAATATGGGAGTTGCGGCCGCCCACCTGGGGTTGCTTTTCATAAACCTCGACCTGAAAACCCCGGCGGCTCAACAGCATGGCGGCCGTCAAACCGCCCGGACCCGCGCCAATAACAATGATTTTTTTCGGTGTGGTCATTGAAATCACGATTCCTTTTTGATTGGTTTTATAAAGAATTCAACCGTGTTCGGAAAACAAGACATTTACGAGCAAGGGTAATATATAAGGATTTGAACAATGAGGTCAAGGCAAATGAGCGAAGGTGCCCGTTTAGAAGATGATCGAAATCCATTGTCTTAAAGCGACGTAGGGGCAGGTTTAAAACCTGCCCCTACAACGGAAAAAGGACCGTCTTAAGCCATTTCCGAGATATCCGAATAACGGTAACGATGATTTTGAAGAGTCTTTAAATGGAAAGCAAAACCAGGCCGGCAATGGCGCCGGCGGCTCCAAAAATTTGCTTGTGAGTCATCTTTTCCTTTAAGAAAACGGCGGAGAGCGCCACCACCAGGGCGGGCGAAACCGAACTGATGGCGGAAGGCAGGGCGGCGCCGAGTTGGGAAATGAGCCAGTTGAAAAGCACAAAAGGCAGGCCGTTGCCTGCGCCGACAATCAGCACCAGTAAAAGGGTCCGGCGGTCGAGCGCCCGGAGCAGCGGTTCCTTGTTGGTAAAGAGCACGAAAGGAGCGATCAGGCCCAATTGAATGAAACGGCTACCGAGCACGGTGTAATAGGGGCCGCCGTAGAGGATGGCCGGTTTGAGCAGGAAGGTGCCGACACCCCAACAGAGCATGGCCAAAAGACCGTATTTTACATCGCCGTGCAGGCGACCCTGTTCGGGCAGGGAAAGGATCACCAGACCGACCAAGGCCAAGGCAATGCCGAGCAGATCGAGTACGGAAAGTCGTTCACCGTAAAAAGCCAGGGAAAGCACAATGGTGACGAGCGGCCAGGTATAGGCGATCGGTTCGGTGATGGAGAGGCGGCCCTGCAGGCCTTTGAAGAAGAAAAGCCAGGCCAGGGCTGAAAGAACCGCGCTGCTGCCCAGCGAGAGCGCAAATACAAACGAGATTCCGGCGAAGGGCGGTCTGACCATCAGCACGAGCAGAATCGTGCAAAGGGTCGCGGAAATTTGCGCGAACAGCACCGCGCGCTTGGAACCGATCCTGCCGATAAGTATTTTGGACAAGAAATCAGCCAAGGCCCAGACTATCGGCACCAGTATCGCCAGGTGAATCGGATTATACACTGATTTTTTTCACTTTCTAAAACCTGATTTGAGAAAGGTTTTTTCGTCACTGGAGTAATTTCAAGGCCTTCTGAAATTACGTCCTCTGGAGTAATTTTAAGGCCTTCTGAAATTACGTCCTCTGGAGTAATTTCAAGGCCTTCTGAAATTACGTCCTCTGGACTAATTTTAAGGCCTTCTGAAATTACGTCCTGCGCGTCTTGGTTATGACACGAATGGATCTGTCCCGATCAATGCGGTAGGGGCGACCGGCCGGTCGCCCCTACTCAGGGACGGATTCTAAGCCGCTTCATGGAATAAGCGCAATAAAATTCTGAAAGATTTTTTTGCCCCATGCGCCCGAGATTTCGGGATGAAACTGCACGCCAAAGAAAGGTTTGTCATCGGCGGTCATGGCTTCGACTTCATAAGAGGCGGAAGAGGCTAAAAGGGTAAAACCCCTGGGCAGGGTAATGCCTTCACAATGGTCTTCGCCAAAGAGGGTTTCGGAGGCGATGCCTTGGAAAAGCAGGTGATCCCGGAGGATATCGATTTTTTCCGGTCGCCGGATTTCAGGTCCGCGGAAGACTTGGGCGCCGTGCACCAAACCCAAGGCCTGATGTCCCAAGCAGATGCCCAAGGTGGGGATCGTCAACCGGGCGATGAATGCGAAACGCTCGACGAGGTCCGGAGTCCCGCCCGGATTGGTGAAAAGAAACGGCCCGCCGGAGACGATCACACCGCGAAAATCTTTAAAATCGCTTTCATTGGCTTCAGTCAAAGGGATTTTCATGACAGAGCAGCCCAATTCCCTGACCAAGGAGCAGATGGCGTCGAGTTTTTTGCTGCCGCAATCGATGACGGCGATTGGAAGAGAGGTCATAGGTGTTTAGGCTGAAGGCTGATAGCGGTCAATTCCTGATTTAAAGTTGTCACTTTTTTAAAATTGTAATTCATCCCAATTGCCACCCTTTGGAGTGCGCGGACATGTCCGCGCTTTAAAAGCGGCGACCAGGGCGGACGCCCTCGTGCGACGCGTCGCCGCACTCCAAAACGTTTCGGCACTTCATTCTTCAGCCTTCATCCTTTTCTTTAAACGTTCTCACTTTCGCACATTCACACGTTCACACGATCTCAAGCTTTAACCCCTTGGACCCTGGTTTTTTAACCCAAATACGCTTCCCATTCCTTGGCCGTGCTCAGAATATAGCCGGGTTTGACGTCTTTGACGATGCGGTTGTGACCGGGCAAGAGGATTTTGACGTCGAGTTCGGCCAGGCGATGCAAAGATTTTTTAAGGGCGCCGGGGTCGGCCAGGTGCAGATCAAAGCGACCGATGGCGAAATCGGCATACACTGTGTCGCCCGGAATCAGGACCTTTTCGATGGGGTCATAAAGGGCGATGCTGCCGGCCGAATGTCCCGGAATGTGCAAGACGTCCCAGGTCTGGCCGCCGATGGCCAGTTTCTCATTGTCCAGGAGTTTGCGGTTGACCTGGAACACGAAATCGCCTTTTTTCAAATTATATTGGGCCTGGCACATGCCGCGAAACGCTTCCATGCCGTAAACCGTGCGTTCGTCGCCCCCTTCCAGATCCAGCGCCTCCTGCTCTTGGACCCATAATTCAACCCAGGGCATTTTGGCTTTGATTTCAGCCAGGCAACCGATATGGTCGAGGTGGGTATGGGTCATGATAATCCTTTTAATATCTTCGAGCTTAAAGCCTTCTTCCTGAATGGAACGGATTTTATAGGAACCTTTGCCCATTAAACCGGCATCGACCAGAGAAAGGTCTTTTGAACCGGGTTGGCCGATCACATAAACATGGGCGTCGGGAATCATTTCATCCTGTCCGGGAATAAAAAAGATATTTTCAGTCACTTTCGGCATGGTATGCTCCTTGATTAGTTTATGTTTTTTTGTTCCTACAAAAAAACATTTAGGATCAAAAAACCTTCAAATTGACATTTAGGTCCAATAAATTATACTTTTACCATAAGAATACGGTTTTTAGAGAGGAAAAAAATGGAAATAGATTATGAAAATGAAGGCATGCATTATGAAGGCTATTGCATCCGGCCGCCCAGCGAGGCCGACAGTATCCTTTTGCAGGTCACTTTGGGTTGTTCCCACAATAAATGCTCTTTTTGCGGCTCTTACAAAGACAAGCGTTTCGCGATTAAGGATGACAAGACCATCCTGAGCGATATCCGGTTTGCAGCCAAACATATGCGTAACCAGGATCGGCTCTTTTTAATGGACGGCGATGCCTTGATCATCCCCCAGAAACGGCTCTTATGGATCTTGCAACAGATTCAAGAGCACCTACCCTGGGTCAAGCGGGTCGGCGCCTATGCCAATGTTAAAGGCATTAAAATGAAAACTTTGGACGAATTAAAGGTATTGCACGCCCATAAGCTCGGCATTCTTTTTTACGGGGTCGAGACCGGCGATGATGAACTGCGCCAGGCGATCCACAAAGGATCCGACAGTCAAACCTGCATTGAGATGGGACGGCGGGTCAGAGAGGCCGGTATCAAACTGTCGGTTACGGTGCTTTTGGGTATCGGCGGCCGTGAAAAGTCGCTGCAACACGCCAAAGCCACGGGCGAGCTTTTGAGCGCCATGGACCCCGATTATGTGGGTGCGTTGACGGTCATGTTGATGCCGGGAACCAAGCTTTATGACGAGCATGCGGCCGGCAAATTTGAGTTGCCGGACGAACCGGGCATGCTCCGGGAGTTGCGGGAAATGATCTCCCACACAAATCTGAGCGGCGGGCTTTTCTTTTCCAATCATGCCTCCAATTATCTGCCGATCAAGGCGCGCTTGCCCAGGGGCAAGCAGCAGGCTTTGGACATGATCGATAAGGCTTTGCGGGGGGAGATCGGGCTACGGCCGGAATGGGCGCGGGCGCTGTAGGGATTCACCGCAGAGGCGCAGAGAGCGCAGAGATTTTTTATTTTTAAACAGTTTTTAAAATCGTAAAGCTGTTGATCCATTAGGGGGATGAAAAAAATCAATCATGCGATCTGAAAAATAGGATTGGAGATAACCCTTCGGGTAGATGAGAATTTAACCGAAGGCGAAAAAGGCCACTGTTTTATTGCGGTGAAACCGCTGATTGGTTTCTTTTTGCCGTCCTCTCAACGGCAAAAAGAAAAAATAAATATCTCTGTGATCTCTGCGCCTCGAGCAAAGGATGTTGAACATCCTGCAGCGGGCGGTAAAAAATTTTTCTACCCGGTATGAACACCTAATATAGAGGTACTCATGGAATTCAAGATCAGAGGCCTGGACAAAATCAAACAGCTCCTGGATAAGGGCGTGACGATCCCGAACCCCTACACTTTGGATATCGGCGATGAAGTAAAAGTGGCGCAGATTTCGGGCCAGGGGGTCACGATCTATCCGGGTTGTCGCATTTACGGTTCCGAAACCGTGATCTCGGCCGGCGTGCAATTGGGCCGCGAAGGCCCGGTCACGCTCGAAAATTGCCAACTCGGGCCTAAAGTAGAGCTCAAAGCCGGGTATTTTAACGGCTCCGTGTTTCTGGAAAAAACCTCCCTGGGTTCGGGCGCGCACGTGCGCGAGGGCTGCATCCTGGAAGAAGAGGCCAATGCGGCCCATTGCGTAGGCCTGAAGCAGACCATTCTGTT
>RPPU01000229.1 GCA_003819975.1 Desulfobacteraceae bacterium | reverse complement strand
GGTCCGCATTATCAAAAGGCTGTTGCGCCAGGCGCGGGAGGAAATCGCCGACCGCAAACAAGCTGAAGAGGCACTGCGCCAAAGCGAAGAAAACTACCGCCAACTTTTTGAAATGGAATCCGACGCCTTGTTTCTGATCGAAAAAAATTCGGGCCGCATCTTGGACGTCAATACTTCCGCCGCGACCTTATACGGATATAACAAAGAAGAATTGCTCGAATTATGCGACGCCGACCTTTCCGTCGTTCCCGTCTCAAACGGAAAATCCATCGATCAATCGCTCGGCCCGATCCTGGTCCGCTTGCATCGCAAAAAGAGCGGAACGGTTTTTCCGGTCGAAATCACCGCTTCGCATTTCGACTATCAGGGAGAAAAAGTCCATTTGGCGGCCATCCGCGACATCTCGGACCGCAAACGGGCCGAGGAAACCCTCCGCGAATCGGAAGAACGATTTCGAACCATTTTTGAAAATTCGTCCGATGGCATTCTCATTGTGGATGCCGAAGCCCAAAAAATATTTTTTAGCAACGAAACCCTCTGCCGGATGCTGCAGTATGATTTGGAAGAACTAAAAACCTTGACGCTTCAAGCCGTCCATCCTTCGGAAGATTGGCCGCAAATTGCCGGACAATTCGTAAAATTGGTGCATAAAGAAATCGCCGTCAGCCGGGAGATCCCGGTCAAACGCAAAGACGGCACTCTGCTCTATACCGATATCAGCGCGGCCGCGATTACCATCAACAACAAAAATTATGTTTCGGCTTTTTTCAGGGATATCACCGAACGCAAACAGGCTGAAGAGGAACGACGCCGGCTGGACGCCCAAATGCTGCAAACCCAAAAATTGGAGAGCCTCGGCGTTCTGGCGGGCGGCATCGCCCACGATTTCAACAACATGCTCATGGTGGTCATGGGCAATGCCGATCTCGCCCTGCAAGACCTTTCGGAATATTCCCCGGCCCGGTCCACGCTGGCGGAAATCGTCAAGACCGCCTCCCGGGCTTCGGAGCTCTGCAAGCAGATGCTGACCTATTCGGGCAAAAGCAGTTCCGTCATGAAAACCATGAACCTCTCCGAAGCCGTCGAAGAAATGAGCCGGATGATCGAATTCTCCATATCCAAAAAAGCCGTTTTGCACTATTACCTTTCCAAAAACTTGCCCGCCATCAAAGCCGATGCCACCCAAGTTCGTCAGATCATCTTGAATCTGATCATCAACGCTTCCGAAGCGCTGGGCGACAAAGGCGGGAGTATTTCCGTCCGGACCGAACTCATGGAATGCGATCAATCGTTTTTATTGAAAGAACAATTGCTGGACGATCTTCTGGAAGGGTTTTACGTATACCTGGAAGTACGGGACACCGGTTGCGGCATGGACCGCGCCACCCTGGAAAAGATCTTCGATCCTTTTTTCAGCACCAAATTCACCGGCCGCGGCCTGGGTCTTTCAACCGTACAGGGCATTGTCCGCAATCACGGCGGCGCCATCAAGGTGTACAGTGAAGCCGGCAAAGGTTCGATCTTTAAGATCTTCTTTCCGGCCGCTTTTGTGGCCGCGGATGCGACTTTTGCCCAAAAGTCCAAATCCAAGAAGGACACCTGGAGGGGCAGTGGCGTGGTCTTGCTGGTGGAAGATGAAGCCAATATCCGCAAGCTCTGCCGCCGTATGCTGGAACGCATCGGTTTCGAAGTCATGGCCGCCGACGACGGTCTCCAGGCCCTGGAGATCTTTCGGGCCCATCAGAACCGCATCCGCTGCGTGCTCCTCGATCTGACCATGCCGCAAATGGACGGCGGCGAAACTTTGGTTGAGCTGCGCCGCATCGACCCCAACCTGCCCGTGATCCTGAGCTCCGGATTCAGCGAACAAAAAATATCCGACCGCTTCAAAGACCGGAGGCTCTCCGGCTTTCTCCAAAAACCCTATCAGCAAGCCGACCTGCGCGCCGCGCTAAAAAAAGCCCTGGAAGAATAGTCATAAAAGTCTAAAAAGAAACTCTCCCCGAAATTGTCGCTGACTTTAATGGGGACGGAATCGAAGATGAAGCCTTTCTTTTAAAAAGCATTCCTTTTAGCGGCGAAAGCTTATGAATACATCTATCGGATAAGCGATTAAAAATTCACAGAGTTGCAGAGCCCCACTTGCAGAGTAATCGAGGCATCCTAAATTGATAAATTCTCTTGGTGTCTTGGCGCCTTTGTGTGATAGACTCTTTCTATAAATTTAATAGTCTTGGCTCATCTTGTTTTGGATTCCGGTTCGTCCGGGTTAGGCTATTAGAGAACGGATTTCGACTCCCTATTCAAGGCGGATAAAATGAGGATAACCGTGGGCTTTTTTTCCATATTTATAAAATTGATCCAGATCCTTATGCTCCTGGCCGGACTGGCCGCATTCCTTTACGGGACCTACCACCTGGGCTTGGATCTTTGGTTTGTCATCAAGGGCGTCCCGGTCGAGGGTATTGTGGTGGGACACCAGGTGGAATACGAAAGCAGGGAGAGATTCCCTGACGGATTCCACACCTCTTCCGGCAGTAACCGCTACGCCCAGGTGGCCATCCATCGCCCCACCATCCTTTACCGCTGGCCGGCTCAGGACGGCCAAGCCTACACCCATTATTCCGGCATCTGGTATGAAGGCAGCGAGGTGGATCGCTACCCTATCGGCGGCCGGGTCCTGATCCGGGTATTGCCCGGATCGCCCGCAAGCGCCCGCCTGCCCGGGGCTTTCACGCACTACCTCTGGGCGGGCGTCGGATTCGCGGCCGGCTTGCTCGCCCTGGTGTTGGTGAGCTCGCTCTTTTTCCTACATGAGGGCTTTTTCGGCGCCGACCTCTCCAAGGGCCTCTCTTTGTTCCGCTCCGTTAACTGGCCCATAACGATTGCCGTGGTGTGCGTGATTGCAATTGGCCTAAATTGGTTTCACCGCAAAGCAGTGCCGTGGCTCGGGCCCCATGAGCTTTTAGCCGTGGGGACGGGCGAAATGTGGAAGCTTCCTCCTCTGCTTGCCACCAAGGGCGAGCCGCCGGCAGGCCAACATTTAAATAATGCCGAGAGAGCTTTTGCCCGCATACCCTTGCTGGGTACGGCCTTTGCCGACGAAGCCCTGGAAATGGCTTTGCGTACGGAAAACGATGCTCTCCTAAAACGCTATCTGGCAGCCCTGAATGACCCGAAAACCGTGTTTCCCTTGCAGTCGGTCCGCACCCTGGGATATGCGGCGGAAAAAGGAAACACCTATGCCGTCAAGACGCTTTTGGACCATGGCATTCATCCCGACACTGCTATCCTGGAGGGGTTTGAACCCATCCGCCTGGCTGCACGCAACAATCAGGCCGCCGTCATCAAGCAGTTGCTGACCGCCGGGGCCCGCACCGATTATCCCGCCTATCCCCTTTTGGCAAGCGCCATCGATGGCAAGGCGGCCGATGCGGCCCGGGTGCTCTTAGAGAAAGTTCCTTTGGATGTCTCCTGGAACGACTCCTCCACAAAACAGACCCTGGCGGACCTGGCCCTGGTTCAAGGCATGGCGGACACGGCCTTGCAGCTCTCCGCCAAGGGTGTGCCGCTCACCCTGCCGCGCTTTTTCCCCTATGTCGTCTCCGGCGATTTGGCCGGGCTCGAAAAAGTGCTCCCGCGGACCCAGTGGCAATCAACCCGCTATCAGGATGCCGCTCTGTTGCATCTGGCCGCCCGGTATCACCAGCCTGAGTTGGCGCGGCAGCTTCTTAACCTGGGGGCTGACCCCAACGAACAGATATTCGGCAACGCATATCCTGCCAAAACCCCTCTCATGGAGGCGGTCATGGCAGGCGACAAAGATATGGTGCGGCTTCTGGCAACAGCCCGGGGAATTCATCTGGACAAAGGGAGCGCCAAGCATGTCTCTCCTTTTGCCCAGGCGGTCGTGATGGAAAGGTGGGACTTGGCTGAACTGCTCGCAGACGCCGGCGCAAGCGTGAACGGGCAGGTCGGCGATACGGACGGGAACACGCCCCTGCACCTAGCCGCGGCCAAAGGCGACGCAAAGAGGGTCCTATGGCTGCTGGCCAAGGGAGCCGACAAGGCATTCAAGAACTTCAAGCAGCTCACGCCGCTGGACGTGGCAGGCTCGGCCGCAGTGATGGAGATTTTGAAAAACAACCGATAGATGGCGCGCGGCAAATCAAGCAGGGGTGCACACACTGGGGGAAAGTAGGTGGATCGGCATGAAAAAACTAAAAATCGTCATTCCAATTATTGGGTTTATCCTTTCCGGTTCCTTTGCAGCGCATGCTAACCCGGTCCTATCCAATCTTTATAGTCTTTCCGCAGATTGGCTTCCATGGATTTTTGCCGCCTCTTTGGCGATGATCTTGGAATTTGTATTCGTATGGCGGCTTCTTCGTAGGTGGGTGTCGTTCAAACGGATTTTGACTGCATTTCTCATCATCAACATCATAACTTTTCCCATAACTCAAATGCTTGCAACCATGTTTGCTTGGTTTGCCGAAATTCTACCATTGGTTCTTGAGCCCGCGTTTTACGGGCGGTCTTTCGAGAGCAAGAAAATCGAGGTTCCCCGAATTGTATTAAGAATCATCTTGGCGAATCTGGTCAGTTTCGGCATCGGGGTCGCGGCCTATCATTTGATTGCTTATTTGAAATAAAATGATTTTATAGTTACTTTGATTCAATAATACCGAAGTTTGTTAAGTTTAAAATTCGACCCCAATTACGGAAAGATATGAAAAGGAGTGCTTTCATGAAAAAGTTTATTGGCATAGTCTGTTTTATTGTTTTCGGTCTTCCCATTATTCCGGCGCCCGACCTTGCGTCCGCCCAATCGCAAGGGACGGGCCCGCGGCAAACGTCCGGAGCCCAAAATGTCACTCCGAGCCAATCGCGTTCGCCGGACATGGAAAAACAGATCAAAGAGTTGCAGGAGAGCATTAAGGTTGTACAGCAAGAAATGCAGGATAAGCAGGAAGACATTAAGCACTTGATGGAGCAAATCAAACAGCGAAAAGACGATCTGAAACAACTGCAAGACCGTCTCCGGCAATTGCAGGCCGACCGCCCCTTGCCTCCGCAGCGCGGGAGCGATGAGAGCGATGCGAACTATAATCGGCGCGTGGCGGAGTATGAGCGCCGCATGGCCGACTGGACCGCGCAACAGACCCAATTAAAACAGAATATCTCCCGGGAACAAGCGAACATTCGAGCCCTCGAAATGCAAGTGGATAAGCTGCGACAAAGAATAAAAGAATTGGCGCAAAAACTCAACGACCTTCAACAACAGTTATCCAATCTGCAAAAAGCGGCCGGGGGAGCTCATCCGTGAAATAGATGCCGTCCGGCGCCCCGTTAACCTTCTATTGCCATATTGCCTGAAGCATAAAACAAGATAGGGAGTGTCGCAAATGAAAAGCATTCTGAAGTGTCCGGATTGGACGCTTTTGCGCAAGACCCAACGGCCGATTGTAACCGCTAACCGGTATCATCGCAGAAAACCAATGACCTTAATGAGCCTCATTTCAACCTTGAAAAGAACGATTTAAAGCTTGAAAATATAATTTTTTTGGATTATATTTCTTAAAAATCAATAAGATAGCCTATTCAAGCCCGGCAATGGCGTAAACACCGCATCCCCAAGCATCCCAATTCTAAAATTCATCTGTTTACGATTTCATAACGTTGTTCTAATATGCTTTTGGAGATATTGCGGTTCACCTTAACAGCCTTTACCTTGACCCCGGTTTCTTATTCATTTTTTTTTAGCGAGGAGACCCATCATGCAAAAAAAAGATAGCGTTTTCAATAGGATATGTTTGTCAGCCGCTTTTATTTTTTTGCTGCTCGGCGGGGCAGATCTTTATGCGGCTAATACTTTTACAGACCCTAAAGGCCGGTTCAACATGGACCTCCCCGCGGGTTGGAAACTCCAGCCCCAAACCGATGAAAAGACCTATGTTTTTAAAGAAACCGCGGATAGCATCATCATGGAATATTTTGACGGTGCTTTAAGTCGTGAAGAATTGTTTCAAAAAGGAGTTGCGACCGTCGGATTTTCCATGCCGACTGCTGCAGTGCAAGGCGATATCATGGACAAGAAAATAAACGGCAACCCGGCCCGTTGGGGGATTTACCGGGATACGTTGTTGGTCGGAAAAACCAAGGTGGTTCTGTATGGATTACTGGGCAGCATTTCCTTGAAAAAGGGCGGTCTCTATTATCTGGTTATTGTCAATGAACAGACTTTAAAAGCCAAGCAAAAAATGTTCGAAGAGACCTTTCAAAGCATCCGAGACCCGGAAGGGACTCTGACCCGTACCGTGGATGAAGGCAAGGCCGTTCCGGCAAGCCCGGCGCTTCAGACCGCTGCAGGTGAACCCCTGAAATTCAACAAGCGCAATGTTTCCATGGTATTTCCGGCCGGATGGGTGGAAATTGATAAATCCGGGCAATTTGAGCCGGAGTTTCTGGGATTTTTTGAATCCCGGACCGTTCCGGGAACCACCCTCTTTATCTATGCCTACACGGGCTTCACGGCCGGTTACACCAACCTTCGCATCCGGGGCTTAAAAACCATTGCCCAGATGTATCCCCGCGGACAGGAAGATCTCAAAAAAACAAAAACCGTGAAAACCAACAAGGGCAACAGCGTCAAAGTGGAGTTATGGCGCGGCTATCTGATGTCCGGCGACACCGTTATAGCCAAACAATCCCCGCTGGGAATCCTGAAGAGCGAAAAAGGCGGGTGGCTGATGCTTATCGGTGTCGTGCCCGACGCTTCCGGTCCCTGGTTTGAAGAGGAATTCATAAAAATAATTAATACCATTGAATAAAGGAAGTATGATGGAGATCGTCCTCACCGATATCGAGGAACGCGTTCTGGGAAGCCTGATGGAAAAAGCTTTGGCCACGCCCGAGTATTACCCTTTGTCATTGAACGCCCTGACCAATGCCTGCAATCAGAAATCGAGCCGGGAACCCGTGACCGCTTACAGCGAGCCCGCGATTGAACAGGCCGCAGCCGAGTTGATTAAAAAAGGACTGGCCCATCTGAGCCGGGAGGGACGCGTACCTAAATATGAAGAGCGCTTTTCAAACTCCCGCCAGTTTGTAGCCGCGGAGAGCGCCATCCTATGCGTTTTATTGCTGCGCGGTGCGCAAACTTTGGGAGAAATCCGCACCCGCACTGCGCGCATGCATAACTTT
>RPPU01000228.1 GCA_003819975.1 Desulfobacteraceae bacterium | reverse complement strand
GCCGGAAAGGGCATTGATGGCGGTTCCGTCACCCACCGCCTCCTGGACTTCTTTGACCCTTTCTTTAATAAAAGTTTCGGGATTGAGTTCGTGGGCGGTAATCTCTTTGATCATGGGACAACCTCCTTAAGATATCTGCTTAGATGACGTCTGATGAATGGAATCATGAGATGAAGCCAATTGTCAGCCAAACAACACGGCTGAATGAATTTTACATCAAACCAGGGGTTGAAGTAAAGCTTAACTCTCGAATTTGCCGATTTAGCATTTTTCTTTTAAAAATAAGGGGTTAGAATGCAGAAATTTATGGTTGCAATTGACTTTTTACTCCGGATATGACAACGTTCCCCTTGGAGCTGACGATCCGCAATGCAAGACAAAACCCGCAGCCTGATCCAAATCAACATCGCCGTGCTGCTCTTCGGCGTGGCCGGGTTGTTCGGTAAATTTCTGACCACCCCGGCCATCGGCTTGGTCTTCGGCCGCACCTTGTTCGGCGCCCTGGCCCTGGCGCTCATCCTGGCTTGGAAAAAGGAAAGTCCGGCCCTTAAAAACAAAAAGGAATATATCTATTTTTTCCTGCTTGGCGCGATCCTGGCCGTGCACTGGAGCACTTTTTTTTATTCCATCCAAATCTCCACGGTTGCCATCGGGCTTTTGACCTATTCGACTTTCCCGGTTTTTGTCACCTTCTTGGAGCCGGCTCTTCTCCGGGAAGCATTGAAAAAAAGAGATGTGCTTGTCGCCCTGGTGGTCTGCGGCGGTTTGGTTTTGATCGTGCCGGAATATGATCTTAAAAACAACATTACACTAGGGGTTCTTTGGGGCACGCTTTCCGGGCTGCTTTTCGCGCTTTTGTCCGTGCTCAACCGCAAATATGTGCAAAAGCATTCTGCTATCACCATCGCCTTTTACCAAAACGGCTTTGCCTGCCTTTGCACTCTGCCCTTTGCGTTCATGATGAACCCCTCGGTTCTGCTTCATGACTTTTTTTACTTGCTGCTCCTGGGTATTTTTTGCACGGCCCTGTCGCACACGCTTTTTATTCAAAGCATGATCCGGATCAAAGCCCAACTGGCCAGCGTCATTGCCGCCCTGGAACCGGTTTACGGCATTGTTCTGGCCATATTGTTTTTGGGCGAGTTACCCGGATTGCGTACCGTGATCGGCGGCCTCATTATTTTGGGTGCGGTTATTTATGCTTCCATGAAGATACCCCGCTGAAAAAAAGCGGGATATCTTCATAATAAAATCCGCTTTATGCGGTTTTTAAAAGAATAACATCCAATGGTCGGAATGCCGGTTCCGATAGTATTCTGGATTCTGACTTCTGAATTCTGTCTACTCATGCGAGTAAGTTCAACTGGAGTTTTAAAATTTATATGCGCAACTTGTTTTTACTCGACCCTTCGATTGTATTTCTCAACCACGGTTCTTTCGGAGCCTGTCCGGCCGAAGTATTCGCGGCTTATCAAGAGTGGCAGCGCGAACTCGAAAAAAACCCGGTTGAATTTTTGGGCCGGCGCTCGGCCAAGCTGTTGTATGAATCGCGTTCCGTGCTCGGCGCTTACCTGGGCGCGCGGCCCGAGCATTTAGTCTATCTGGCCAATGCCACCAGCGGGGTGAATACCGTGGCCCGTTCCCTGGTGCTCAAACCGGGCGATAAGGTCCTTACCACCGATCATGAATACGGCGCTTGCGACAATGTCTGGGAATTCGTCTGCAAACAGACCGGAGCCCGCATGATCCGCGTTAAAATCCCGTTGCCTTTCAAGGCCGATGAATTCTTGGACCGGGTTTGGTCGC
Source organism: Desulfobacteraceae bacterium (assembly GCA_003819975.1). The sequence goes on along the minus strand of RPPU01000228.1, from coordinate 5,459 downwards.
AAGTGACTTCGCGGACCCGCGTCATTTTTCTCAGCCATATCACTTCAACCACCGCGCTTATTTTTCCGATCGCGGAACTCTGCCGTCGGGCCAAAGCCGCGGGCATTTATACGTTTATCGACGGCGCTCATGCACCGAGCCAGATTCCGCTCGATCTGGATTTGCTTCAGGCTGATTTCTACATCGGCAATTGTCACAAATGGCTCTGCGCTCCCAAAGGCGCGGCTTTTCTGTATGCCCGACCGGAACATCATGCTTTATTGGATGCGCCGATTATCAGTTGGGGTTACAGCATGGAGATCGCCGGTCATACCGGATTTGACGCCTACACCGGTTCTACGCTTTTGGAACGCCGCCTGCAATGGCAGGGCACCCGCGATATTGCCTCTTTCTTATCCGTTCCGGCCGCGATTCGTTTCCAGAAAGAGCATAACTGGGATAAAATCCGCCGGGATTGTCACGTCTTAGCTAAAGAGACCTTGGATAAAATTTGTGGACTGACCGGGCTTGAACCGGTCTGTGATGAAAAAGATTTCGGCCAAATGGTCGCTATTCCGGTTCCCGCTATGAACGCGGATTCATTGAAAAATACTTTGTTCGAACACCATCGGATTGAAATTCCCGTGACCACTCATGGCGATCGGCTTTTTATCCGGCTTTCCCTGCAAGGCTACAATACCCGCGAGGATACGGATGCCCTAGTCCGGGCTGTCCGAGAGATCTATTGATTCGGGGCAAAGGTCTAATGATTAGCATGGGTTTCCTCCCGCAAGTCTCTTGCATATTTTCGACAGACAGGGTAAATTGATATTGGAGAAAATGACATGGGGGAATCAGGACAAAAACAGATTGGAAGCAGGAAAAGGATGCGCACTTCTTTTATAGAAGCCGACCAACTGCAAAAGACCGTTCAGAAATTGCGACCAACTCAAGGAGTTTGCAGAAAGGGCCTATATAAATTCCGCACCTTTGAAGAGGCTGATCAATGGATGGAAACGATGATCTTGAAGGCTATTCAAGAATCCCGACATTAGAAGACCTGCTGACCCTTTGCCGGAACTTGAATGCTTATCAGGTCAAATATGTCATTAACGATACCGATACAAAATAAGAAACTGTTTCTATTGTCGTTTTTGGTTAAATGAATTTTATGTTTGATCCCCGATTACTTGTTTTTGCCGGCTTGGCCACGGTGCTGAGCATGGCGCCCGGCACCACGACCATCCTGGTCACGCGCAGCGTGCTCATCCGCGGCCGCAACGCCGGTTTCACCGTGATCCTGGGCGGAACCCTGGGTGTTTATGTGCATGCCGCCCTATCGGCTTTCGGCTTGTCTTTTATTTTATTGCAATCACAGGTGTTGTTTAATGCCGTCAAATTTTTGGGCGCTTGCTATCTGATCTTCCTGGGTTTGCAAACCCTTTGGCGGGCCTTCCGCAAGCAGTCCGATCTGCTGAGCGTTTTAAATAACGGCGACGATTCGCCTGATGTCGGGGTTCACCGCAAATCGTTTATTGAAGGGCTCGTGACCATTGTGCTGAGCCCGGAAGCCCTGGTTTTTTACATGGCCGTCATTCCCCAATTCATCCGGCCCGGCGAATCGGTTTTATGGAAATCCTTTCTGCTCGCCACCATCCATGCCCTGGTGCGCTTTCTCTGGTACGCGGCTTATACGCTTTTTCTGGCCCGCATGCTGGACTGGCACAAACGACCCTTTGTCCAAAAAGGCATTCAACTCTCACGCGCCCTGTTTTTGATTCTTTTCGGCATCCGGTTGGCCTTATCGAAGAAATAACACTTTTAATATGCAAGCCCTTCAAATCGATCATAAAGAAAACATAGAAAGCACATCCGCGAAGCAAGCATATCTGGAATATACGCCCTGTGCCGAATTAAAGCCTTATATAAACTGTTTTTGGTCCTATCATTGCGGATCAGCGGTTCAAGATCCAATCAAGCACATTATTTTGCCTGACGGGTGCATTGATATTATTTTTGATTATGGCGCAGATCGCCCGGATCCGGCCTTTATCGTCGGCGCCATGACCAAACCGATTATGAATCAACGTCAACATCTTCTGGGTATCCGCTTTCAACCCGGCATGGCCTATAGCTTTTTAAAAACACCCCTCCATCATTTAACGGACCTGACCGTGGATCTTAGCGCGGTCTGGGGACCCAGCTCTCAAGAGATTCATTCAAAGATGCTTGAAACGAATCCGGCAGGAGCATGGTCCGTTCTCACGCGCGAATTGATCGGAAGGTTGGATCAAGCCGCCGTTCCGGACCAACGCATCCTGGCAGCCGTATCATGGATAAAAAAGCATAACGGTTCCCTGAGCGTTCAGCAACTCAGTGATAAATTGGGGCTGAGCCGCCAACATTTCAAACGCCGATGCGCCCAATATACCGGCCTGACTCCTAAAAATCTCTTAACGACCTACCGGTTCAAGGCCTTGATGAAACAGGCAAAATCAAACCCGACCCTTGCGTGGAGCCGCTTGGCCGTTGATGCCGGCTACTATGATCAAGCCCACCTCATATCCGAATTCAAGACCATGACCGGGCTCACGCCGACTCGATATTTTCAGGATATTCGGCGGTATGATCAGGTCCTTATCTTTTGAATACCCCGCAACCCGCCAACTGAAAGACGGCTTTCATACCTCTCTCATTTGTACGTTCTCGCACCCTTGAACCCCAGACCCCTCGATCCCTTGAACCCTTTCCTTGTTAGCGTTTCACTTTTCACATTTGCCGTTTCACGTTTTTATGTTCCATTTTTCCAATACAAATCCGGTTTTATGATCTATGATCCAAAGCAAGAATTCTTTTTGAACATGAATAATCATTTGGAAAAGGAGCAAATCATGAAACAAAAGCTGCATCTGATTACCCTCGGAGTCCGTGATTTAAAAAGATCTCTGGAGTTTTATGAAAAAGGCTTAGGCTGGAAGAAAGCGCCAAGTAGCTCGGATAATTTGGCTTTATTCCCCTTGGGCGGCATGGTATTGGCCTTATACCCGCGTCATTTACTGGCCGAAGACGCCACGGTGGAAGACAAAGAGACCGGCTTTTCCGGCATCACGCTTTCCTATAATGCCAAATCGGAACAGGAAGTAAACGAGGTCATGGCTGAAGTGGAAAAAATCGGCGCCCGCATCGTCAAACAGCCGCAAAAGGTTTTTTGGGGCGGCTATTCCGGTTATTTCAAGGATCCGGACGGGCATTTGATAGAGGTCGCCTTCAATCCCTTCTGGACTTTCGATGAACATGACAATCTGGTGTTGCCTTGAAAAAATTAAAGAAAGGTAATAGATTGACGGATATCCCGGGTGTCGGCTTTTCCATTTCCAGGGATTTGCAAAATATCGGCATAAAAACCGTGGATGATCTGATCGGCAAGAATCCGGAGCAACTTTATGAACGTTCTAATGCTTACGCCGGCTGCAAGCAGGACCGATGTTTGCTTTATGTATATCGTTGTGCCGTTTATTATGCCGCTACAGATGAAGATAACCGGGATGAGGAAAAATTGAAATGGTGGAACTGGAAAGACATTTAAACCACGTTTCACCTTCACATGGGCTTCTGCCGCCTATCGTCTCTGATCTTTAATTATTTTAAAGAGTTTTACGGCTGAACGAGCCCCGCTGCTTTTCTGATTTTGGCCACATCCAGGTTATGGATATATTTTTCAAGGTTTTTCCAGATGGTATGAAACCCGTACCCGCCCTCTTTGAGCTCCCGTAACGCTTCTGCTTTGCTCCAGTTCTGAATAAAAATTCGGTACATGGCGACCATGGTGCCGGTCCGGTCCGAGCCGTGGTAGCAATGCACGAAAACCGGGGTCTTGGTTTTGTCCGCCATGATTTTGAGAAAGCGCACAATCTCCTTGTCCTCGGGATGCCAGGCTTTCATAAAGATATGTTCGTAGGCCAGGCCGGAACCGGATTCCTCGATCTTTTCCAGGCCGGAATGAAACGATTCGAGATTCACAACCGTTTTGACGCCCAGGCTTTTTAATTCGACAAAACCTTGTTTTTCGGGTTTGGCGCCGCGATAAAGATCGTCCGATACCTTGAAAAAATTATTCAGTCCCGGCTTGGAAATGGCAACCGCCCAGTTCGCGGGGCGTTGGGTCGCGGAAACGGGATTGGGATTGCTTCCGGCCTCAACCGGATATGCCGCGCCTAGCCAGCACAAGCAAAGGCTAACCGCCCAAATAGACCGCCCAAAAGATTTAAATTTCATTATAACCTCCTCTTTATAACTGCTCAGGTGAATAGGCTGTAGACTATAGACTATTAGGTAAAATCCACCGTAAAAAAATTGAAATTAGATCCTAACTCCTTCAAGCCTGGAGACAGTGTTAATTTTGCTGTTTTGCCTACAGCCTAAATACCTATAGCCTGATTTCACCTAACCAGCGACCACAAGGCATACAAGCCGAAACATAGAATCAAGACACCGGAGAACCGGTTAATCCATTGCAATATTTTAACATCGATTTTATGCCTGATAAAACCGACCCCGGCGCTCAAAAACAGCCACCACACGGCCGAACCCGAAAAAACCCCCAGAATTAAAGAGCCGGCCGCGGAATATTCCATGCGTTTATTGGAGAGCCCCTGACTGGCGAAAATCGCGGCAAAGGCCAGGATGGTCATGGGATTGGTCAGGGTCAGAAAAAAAGTCATGGCATAATTCCGGAGCAACCCGGTTTTTTGGGTCAGAGCCGTATTTTCATCCGGCTTGGAAAAAAAGGCCTTGAGGCCGAGATAGCAAAGAAACAATCCGCCCAATAATCGGAACCAGGTTTGCTGCCGGATCAGCAGATTGGAAATGATCGTCAAACCGAAGCCGGCCACGCATCCGTAAACCGCATCCGCCGTGGCCGCGCCCAAGCCGCTCAACAGCCCGGCCAGCCGGCCGCGGTTCAAGGTTTGCTTGATGCACAAAATACCGATCGGCCCGACCGGCGCGGCAATGGAAAAACCGATGATAAGACCTTTGATGAAAAGAGAAGTGGTCATTTTTTCAGTTACCAGTTATCGGGCATCAGTCACCAAAGCTCATTCGCAATGGGGTTTTCTGATAGATAGATTAATTTTAAAACATCTCTGCAAGATATCGATCATGATTCATGATGCCAGATAGGGGCATAAGCGTCAAGCATACACACATTCATAAGAGCGAGGTTATTGGTTTTCTATATCATTGAACCGAACCGGTCTACTGAAACACGGAATGAAAGATGACAGGGGGCAGGCAGAGGCTATTTTCGTAATCAGCAATCTGTAATCTTATAATCTGATAATCCATTTAACTCATTAAATTTATTAGATTAATAATCTTTTAAATGATTTGACTATGGCGCTCATTTTAACGTATGATCCAGCTTCAAAACCGATACGCATTAGGGAAGACCATCCATCTTATGGAGGCAAGCCTTCATG
>RPPU01000227.1 GCA_003819975.1 Desulfobacteraceae bacterium | reverse complement strand
TATCCTCGATATTGGCCGTTCATCAAATAATCGAAGTTGATGCAAAACCGTATGTAATTCATATCCTATTTCTTATATCAATATCTTTTAATTCTTGTTATAGCCGGCATACTCAATAACCATATGACGGCCGGCAACCAAGGCCTCAATCCCCAAAGACCGTTCAAACAAGTCGGGTAATTTGTCGCGATAAAGCATCCGCCGCCCCCACCTCCGCCGCCTCCTTTTTCAGCCTCGACGGGTGTGGGAGAACCTTGCGCCAAGATGCTGAAAACGCCGGAATCATCCGCGCACTCATCATTTGAAATTCTGATCGTATAATCATTGCCGGAAGCCAACTCTTCCGGGATCAGCCAGGTATAGGAGTGATCCGCAATCGGCACGTTCTCCGCAATGATTTGAGACGTGCCGCTTTTCAATAACTCCATCTTAACCCGGCCGGTTAGCTCGTTATGAATCCAGGCAATGACCCGGTACGTACCCTTTTGCCAAACCGTTCCGGGAACCGGAGCAGTCACAAAAACATAAGGTCCGCCGGGTACATACTCATAGGCGCCCATGTCCCAGGTAACCCGATCGGCGCCGTTAAAATCAATTGTGAACAGCGAACTTAAATCAACGCCCGCTAAATGGTCGGTTAATTTAAAATGATTCGCTTGATAACCACCGTCGGGCAGTTCCAACCATTGCGGGTGGCCGTTGGTTTCGCCCGTACCCAACCCGTTTAACCCGAAAGATCCATAAGGATAAAAATACAAATTATACTCATGGATCGGCTGGTCTCCGTTTACCTGGGCCAGCCCGGCCGCGCCGTTCTGATAAAAGAGATTATTTTTCAAAACCAGCTTGCCGCCGGCGGCCGTGCGGATCAACGGAGTGTTGTGGTCATGATAAACGGAATTATTATAAACCAGCACTTGCGCCAGTTGATTATTGACGTAAATTTCTCCGGCTGGGTTGTTGTAAATCTGATTATTATAGATGTGGATGCTGTCGGCGTCGGAAACGGAGTAGACTCCGTAGCAATCCGAATCGGCTCCGTCTCTTACGATGTTCGCGTAAAAATAAATTTGATTGGACGGGTTCCTGCCCGGATAGGCGTTATACAACAAGACCTGGCAGGGCGTTACGTGCCCCAACTCGTCCGTCACGTCCTGAAAATGGGTGGTGTCGTAAATTTCGTTGTGGTGAAATACGGTCAGGCCGATCCCGTCGGGATCGTAGCTTTGATTGCCCCTGACCTGGATGGCGTAAAAAAGTCCGGTATGAACGATATTATAGCGGACAACCCTGTTCTTTCCGCAATCGGGAAAATCCAAACCGCTGGGATGCGTCTTGGGATTGGAGGTCACACCCGGCCACCAGCCGAATTCCCTGGCTATGGACCACTCCAGGAGCGTATGGGCCGCACCGTCGCCGATTTTAAACGCATGTCCGTAAGAATGCTCGCTGGTGCAATGAAAGACCCAGGTGTGATCCGCGCCCATGGAATAGAAATTACCGCTTCGTCCCGTGTCCCGTTGGTTCGTCCCGAAATAGCCCCACAAGTCGATCCAATTGAAGTTTCCGTCCCTCTTTGACGATAGGCTGCCGATCTGTATCAGCTCATACCCCGCGTTTTGAAGTTTCAATCGCTGGAGGGTGACCCAGGCGGGTCCGTCCTCGCCGGTGGAACGCACAATCACATTCATCGCTCCGCCTGCGTCGATCACGGGCCTCTCCTGCCCGTATCCGACGATCATCCACCGGTGCGCGTCGTCCACGCCGGTTTTGGGCCATAAGGTGTGTTCCCTATAAACGCCGTCGAACTCGTCGTGAGCGCCGCGGACGATAATGGTCTTGTTGCCGTCGCCCGCGGTTTGGATGGCGCCGGCGATCGTCTTTTTGGCGTTGGACATGGAAAGGCCGTCACCGGAATCATCGGGCCGCAATCCGTCCACGTAATATTTCGTTCCAAGGTAATAAGTTCTTCCGTTCGGATATTCGTCGTTTTTTATCGAATAACTATCGGCCGTCTCGTCAATCGGGAAAGGAGTCTCTTCAAAACAGCCGCTGGGCTTGCCGTGCCGGTCTATCCGCGCATTCCAATCAAAATAATCCTGGGCGCCGATGCCCGCCGCGGCCGAAAACACGGCCGCCCCGATCAAACCCGTAAAACGGAGAGACCTAAGGCTTTTGTTTTTCATCATCTTATATCTTTCATTCCGTCGTTTGTTTCAGGTTATCTCCAAAATCAAAAACGAATAAAGCGGCCGTTGAAACTTCCGGGAATCGAGGCCGTTGTTTTTTTAAAAACGGCATTTTTGAGATATCCTCTTATTCATTCAAATACTTCTTAAAAAAATAACTGCTTCTATGGCAAGCCGTCCATGGCGGGCCTTAAGCGGGCCGCTTGCGCCGCTTAAATCGTTACGAAGTCGAAAAGGTCGCAAACCGGGGTCGGGCAGCGGCGCCGCGACCCCGGTTTGGAAGAAGATTTTAAACCGAAACGCAGTTGTTAATCGTGCCGGATCACATAAATGTCGCCGTTGCCGTATTGACCCGGCCAGGCGACCGTGGCGATGCCGATGGAAGTGATGGTGCCGGTGCTTTTGACCCCAAACCCCCCCGCGTTGGAAGATCCGCCGTAATAATATTCCGATTTGATCTCATAATTGGAATACAGCTTGGCCAAGTACACGTTGTAGCGCCCCCAACCGTCCATGTCGACGCGGCCGGCGACCACGAAATCGCCATAGGGATCCTGCTCGATCGAAAACAACTCCTCAGCCTGATCGGTATGCCCCCAATGTTTGCTGCCCACGGGGACCCCGTCTTCGATCAACGCCACCCAATAATCCGAATCCGCGTCGCTCAAACCGTACCGCCCGGCGATCATCGGCCAGCCGTAGTTTTCGTTTTCGATGATCTCGTAACCGCAATCGACATAGCCCCCGCCATGGGTCTTGGAATGCAGGATATAACCGGTTTCTTCCAGCATCACGTACATAAGTTGATAATCTCCGCCGTTTGCCATTTCGGCTTGCCCGCACAAGTGATATTCGGAACCGATTTGCACCACGGAATATCCGATGCTTGACACGGTTTCCTTACCCGGACCGTCCGTATTGGTTGTAATGGTTTTCCCCCATTGAAAACTGCCGTTGCTTCTGATTTTTAAAAAGGCCATGCGGCCGTCGTCGGAAACACCGGCCAGGGCATAGCAATAATCCGAAGTCTGCTTGATGTCGTGAGCGCATCGGTACGCACTGCCGCCGACGCCGGTTTTCTGCCACGACAGGCTGCCGCCGGATGAATATTTCAAAACGAAAATGTCTTCGTTGCCGTTGTTGTCGATGTAACCGGTCACCACAAAACCCCCGTTATGAGCGTTGGTCACGGCATAAGCGACGCAGTCCTTGTTGTTGTAGGGACCGCGATAGGTCCTGGTCCAAACGACGTTCCCGTTGTAATCTATTCTGGAGACATAGGCCGCAGAGGCCCCGGTATTCAGGTCCAGGCGATGCCCCACCACCACATAACCGCTGGTCTCGCTGCCGGACACCCGGCAGATGTCGCGCGCCGCTTCCTGATGCGCGGAAGTTCCATAATATTTTTGCCAGCCTCCCAGAAAATAATTCTGCCATGCATATTCCGATGAATAACCGTTCTGAACCCCTATCAAGCAAACCATGCAACCCAGGCTCAAACATAATAGAAAACGTTTCATGATAACCCCTTTCATTTTTCATTATTTAAGGTTAATGATTCATGGGACCCCCCCGGCCCCGTACAATAACTTCCATACGTTTTACGCCGTGATTCTGACCCTGAAAAACATATTTAGGTCTGACTTATCGGTTTCATTTTCCAATGCGCTGACTTCTGATAATTGAATGCGCTTTTAATAGGCGGCAAGGTGAGGGAATTAATAAAAAACGTCGACCATATCTACACTTTTAGACATGGCATTAAAATTTTTTTCCAGATAAATCTATCTATCTCATTGATTTATCAACAGAAACACAGTTTGCTTTTTTTATTGGGGTTTACAGAAACCTGAATCAGAAAAGCGCGATTCGCCGAGCTGAACGAGATAATCTTGACAAATCCGGGATATCTTTTAAAATACGGGGCATTGAATTCACAGTCAATGCAACGACCGGCTTCCGACTAAAACCTTTGTTTTTTAATGCCTTTTTTACTGACGGATATATGCAGACCTTTCATAATATTGCCTCTCTGATCATCTTATTGGCTGCTTTTTTGGCCTTTTTCTCATCCCTCATCTTTTTAAGGATCAAAAACGGGAATGTAAAAGCCAACCGCTTCCTGAGCTTGTTTTGTTTTTCAACCGCTGTATATCTGACCCGGGGATCACTTTTGTTGAACGGGATTTTGATTCGATCTCCCTTGCTTAATGAATTTATGGACAACACGCGTTTTTTTTTAGGTCCCGCGCTTTACTTGTATATTAAAACGGTCGTCGATCCGGATTCGCGTTTGCGGTGGACGGATGCCGTTCACCTGGCGCCGGTTATGCTGAACCTGATCGTGCGCAGCCCTTTTTACTTCAGCCACGACGACTATCAGATCCACTATCTCGCCCGCTGGCTGAACGGTCCGCTTACCCCCCAAAAAAGTCCTTTGAATTACCTGTCCCAATCAATTTTCTTCGGCTCTTTTTGGTTCTACATCGGTCATGCCGTCCGATTTCACTGGAAATCAAAAGAAGCAATTTTAAAATCTTCCCGCTTCGGGCCGTTTTACCTTTCCTGGTTACGCATCTTCACTTATGCTTTAACTCTCGCCATGGCGCCTTGGCTTATCGGTATTGTCGTTGTCTTTTCGGGGTATTCCCTTCGTTATCCTTTTTATACCATGAATTTGACGATTTCCCTGATGGTGTTCTTCTGCGTTATAAAAATTCTTTCCTGGCCCGAAATCCTTTTTATGGCCAAGCCCTTGAAGTCCCGCAAAAAATATAATGCTTCCTATCTCGACAACCGGGAAGCGGACCGTTTTCTCGATAAAATAAAATGCCTGATGGAACAAGAGCAAGCTTATCTGGACCCGGATCTGGACTTATCCGCGCTGGCCGCGAAATTATCCATACCCAAAAATTACTTGTCCCAGGTCATCAATGAAAAAACAGGCAAGTCTTTCAATGATTTCATCAATCATTATCGGATCGAAAGCGTTAAAACCCGCTTGCGGGACCGGGCCGGGACCGACAAGACCCTTCTTGCTTTGGCCTTTGATGCCGGCTTCAATTCAAAAGCGTCTTTCAACAACGCCTTTAAAAAATCGACCGGCGAATCACCGTTGATTTTTAAAAAGCGATGCGCCGATCTCAAGGCGAAATCCCTTGAAAATTGATATATGAGGAATTTATTATCGATTATATTTCTGTTTGGGGCTTTTCTCGCTCTTTTTGCGGCCGTTCTCACCTTCAAGATCAAACACGGGAATCGAAAAGCCAACCGCTTGTTGTCCTTGTTCTGCGTCACGACGGCGGTTTTTTTGACGCGGGTCATGTTGCTCAGCAGCGACCTCTACACGCACTTCCCCCTGCTCACCGAATTGTTCGACAACATACGTTATTTTTGGGGACCCGCGCTTTATTTTTACATAAAAACCCTCGCCAACCCGGATTTGCGTTTCAAAAAAAAAGACGTCATCCACTTGTTGCCCGTCATGCTCAATATTGCCGCTAAAAGCGAAGTCTATTTCAGTCCCGTTGAATATCAGGTCCAATACATTACCGATTGGCTTTACGTCTCCCCCGTTCATCCCGCAATGATCCTGGACGGTTTATCCCGCATTCTTTTCTTCCTTTGTTTCAGCCTTTACATTATCGTCTCTATACGGTTTCATCGCAAATTCAAGAACGATATATTGCAGTCTTCTCCCTTTGGAAAAATCTATCTGTCCTGGATCAGGATCTTTACCTATTCCTTGTTGCCGGCTTCGGTTATCTGGGCATCGTCCGTCATTTTGGTTCTCGCGGGATATCCGTTTTATTATTTTTTCTTCGGGCTGGGATTGTTTGTTTCTTTTTTGGTGTTTTTTTTCGTTTTAAAAATCCTGACGCAACCTGAGATCCTTTTCATGGCCAAGCCTTTGAAATTCGTTAAAAAATACCATGCCTCTTACCTCACCGATCAAGAAGCGGAACATGTTCTCGAAAAAATAAAATACTTAATGGAACAGGATCAGATTTACCTGGATCCGGATTTAAATTTATCCGCCCTCGCTGCTAAATTATCCATTCCAAAAAATTATTTGTCTCAAATCATCAATGAAAAGACAGGCAGTTCATTCACGGATTTTGTTAATCATTATAGAATAGAAAAAGTCAAAACCTGGTTGCATGACCCTGATAGAAGAGACAAAAGCATTCTGACCCTGGCCTTTGAGGTGGGATTTAATTCCAAGGCGTCCTTCAACAATAGTTTTAAAAAATATACCGGTGAATCGCCGGTCGCTTATCGTAGGATCCGGTCGATCAAGAACATAAGGACATAAGCCTGCCTGTTCCCGTTTTTCTCGTAAATCTTGAATAACATTTTCTATGGCCTCGACTCTATTTTGATCGATGATCCGCAGGATTTCGCTGCCGATCACGGCGATTTGCGCCCGGCCCCGGATAAAGTCCATGACCGCTTTCTCCTTGATTCCGAACGCGCGCGCCAAAGGCAAATAAAGATTAAAACGCAGTCAAGATACTGCTTGCGCATATTTCTTCGTGACGTTCCAGTGACGTTCTCGTGACGGTTTTTCTGAGTTAATTTTTTTTTACAGACATTTTATAAAATTTCCTTTTGACATTTGACCGGCTTTATGATTAAAGTCCACCCCTCGATTGTGTGAAGCGTACATTTATGACGTTACAGATCGCTTTTTATGGGTCGCAGAAATCAACCTGTTACGATTCGATTGTTAAGCGTTAAGAATGATTTTCAAGTTCCCCAAAAATACTGAAAACATCGTCCTTCCGGATCCAACACGCCTAATCCGCCTTCGCTTCCTCCAGCGGAGTCGCCTCTCCGATCGAATAATCGCAGCACATCGGCAATACCCCCCTGTTATAAAATTCACTTGCTCGTTCCGGAGTAATCAAGATCAAGTCTCTGCGGAGACAGTCAAAGGCGAGAACATGATTCGCTCTTACGGCAGCCGGGGATTGGACATCGAAACCTTGAAATCTTGTTCCCCTGCTTAAATTTTAGAGAGCCGGCCGCGTGTCGGCTATTTGAAGCGCACGGCCCATAAAAAAACAAGAG
>RPPU01000226.1 GCA_003819975.1 Desulfobacteraceae bacterium | reverse complement strand
TGCCGGATGTTTTCGCGGAACGGCCCGTGGTGGTGGTCGGCAAATGGCGCGGCAAAGCAGCGGGCAAGATTGAATTGATCGGAACAGCCGGGAACGGACCTTATAAGCAAACCTTTAATGTTGCGGAGACCAAACCCTTGGAGGCCAATCATGCTCTGCGTTATTTGTGGGCTCGGACCCGTATCGCGCGTTTGAGCGATTACGGTCTTGGAAAAGGCGATTCGGAGAATAAAGCGGAAGTGACCAATCTGGGGCTGACCTATAATTTATTGACCGCACACACCTCCTTTATTGCGGTGCATGAAGTGATCCGCAATGCCACGGGCCAAGGCCAGGAGGTGAATCAGCCCTTGCCGTTGCCGGAAGGCGTGAGCAATTTGGCTGTCGGGGATGCCGCCTCGGTCCCGGAACCGGAGATGGTTATCTTGTTGGCGCTGTTGGGGTTTCTATTCTTGGTCCATTGGCTTGAAAAATCGAGGTGGTTCAAAAATAAATCCGGGCATTAAGAAAAAGAAGAAATTCTCGCGCCAAGGACGTAATTTCAGAAGAGCGAGAAATTACTCCAGTGACGCAAAGGCGCAAAGAAAAAATTATAAGTGAATATAAGGGAATAAGCCTACAACCAAACCGTCTATGTTTTTAACCGTGAACCGTGAACTTGGAACCGTGAACCAATGAAGAACAACGAGACCTTGGGGATTAAAAACCTTCTGTTTTTGGGCTTGGGCCTGGCGGCTGCCATAGGGCTCAAGTACTACTACCGCCGGGCAGGCGCGGATGACCTGCTCTGGATCCTGCAACCCACCACGAGCCTGGTTCAAGGGATCACCGGCATGGATTTCGTCCATGAACCGGACCTAGGGTTTGTGAGCGGGAACCGGAAGATCATTATCGCGCCTGCCTGTGCCGGTATGAATTTCTTGATTATTGCGTTTTGTATGGCTTATTTCTCCTTTTTGCATTGGTTTCGCTCCGGTAAAGGCAAAGCCTTGTGGCTTTGTATGAGCGCGGCCGGAGCTTACGGCATGACCTTGTTGGTGAATAGTTTGCGGATTACGGTTTCCATCTACACTTATAGGGCGGATATTCAATACGGTTGGTTGACGCCGGAAAGAATTCACCGGATACAAGGCGTGATTATTTATTTTACATTTTTACTATTATTTTATTGGTTATCGAATAAGGTGCTGAAGCATGAGTTGAAATCCGGCGATAAGTTGAATGTTGAAAACCAAGAATCAAAGAGAATGGGATTTGCGGTTCAAAATGCGATCCCGCTATTCTGGTATGGTGTCGTGGCTTTGGGCGTGCCGCTGCTCAATGTTTTCGGCCAGGAACGCAGCCAATGGTTCTGGGAACATTGCGGGATCGTAGTCGGTATTTGTGTCTTGCTTTTGATGATTTTATTTTTGATGCGTTGGCTATGGTCACGATTTAGCCATAACTTATAAAATCTTTATGACTAAGAGTTTTTGTGGTGAATTTTATCTAAGATCATTATACAGGAGGGTCTTACATGTCGGAAACAAGCCAAAACATTTTTACCACCATTAAGAAATCCAGAATTTTGCAATTAATTTTAATCGGGATTCTGGTGCTGGTTTTGAAAATCCCGGTTTTCATGATTTCAAATTTGATCCGGGAGCGCGAGGCGCGCGAGCATGAAGCGATGACGGAGGTGACTTCCAAATGGGGGAGCGAGCAGGTCTTGACCGGGCCGGTCTTGGTCATTCCTTATAAATATCATTGGCGGGAAATCGGGGATAAAGGCAAAACCATCGAGAGAATTCAAACCCGGTTCGCTACGTTTCTTCCGGAAAAATTAAACGCCCAGGGCGAGATGAAAACCGAACTGCGTTATCGAGGCATTTTTGAAGTGCCGGTTTACCATATTGCTTTGAATGTGCAGGGTGAATTCATGCGCCCGTCCTTCCAGGAATGGGATGTGCAACCGGGAGACATTCTTTGGGACCAGGCGCAATTGACGGTCGGGATTTCCGATACGCGGGCGGTCCGTGAACAGGTTAAATTGAACTGGAACGAACAGATTTTCTCCTTTTTGCCCGGTATCGGCGCTTATGAAAGCATTGCGGAATCGGGCATGCATGTGAATTTGGCCAAACAATTAAACGCCCAGCGCTTCGCTTTTTCCTTTTCCTTGCTTCTGAACGGCAGCCAAGGATTGTTCGTGGCGCCTTTTGGCCGCGACACGACTGTAGCGCTCAAATCCAACTGGCAGAGCCCCAGTTTTCAGGGGGCCTGGTTGCCGAATCAGCGCACAATCAATGTAAACGGGTTTGACGCGAGCTGGTCGATTCCCTATTTGGGTCGGAATTATCCGCAATCCTGGAACTCGGAAAAACTGATGAAGGACAAGATCGCGGCGTCTCAATTCGGGGTCAACCTGATTACGGCGATCGATAAATACCGCATGGCGGAACGCAGCGTGAAATATGCGGGTTTGTTTATTCTTTTGACTTTTGCGGCTATATGGCTGATTGAAATCCTGGTTAAATTCAGGGTGCATTTTCTGCAATATCTTTTGTTGGGGTTTGCGTTATGCGTTTTTTATCTGTTGGAATTGTCGCTTTCAGAGCATATCCGATTTGCCGCAGCTTACGCCATTGCGGCCATTGCCGTCATTGTTATGACCACGGCCTATGGCAAAGTCATGCTCAAGACGTATACAAAAGCCGCCATTGTGGGGTCGGTTACTACGACCTTGTACGGTTATCTTTATGTGATTCTTTGCAATGAGGATTATGCGCTTCTGATGGGTTCCATTGGGTTGTTTGTGATCCTGGGTTTGGTCATGTTCCTGACGCGGCGAGTGAATTGGTCGGATACGAATGCGTGATCAAAGAATTTTTGACAGGATATACAGGATTAACAGGATGGTGAGGCCGAGGGCGAAGAAAATTTTAAGAGGGAAGAGGTTTTTTTACCACAGATGTCAGTAATTTCAATTTTCACGAAATTACTTGCCGGGATGGCCACAGATAGATAAAGGCTTTTTTGGGTCCGCCGATTTTTTTCGAAGCGAAAAACCGGCGGACCCAACGTAATCATCGCTGCGCGAGGCGGAGGTTTTGCTTTTAGTAATAGTATTGAGTCAATTAGTTTGGCAGCCATTCTTGCTAAAGGTTATGGGATGGGAAGAAATATCATATGAAAAATAAAACTATTTTCAAAACAAATTCGGGTATTTTTTATTTTACGATTATTTGCATGTTGTTTGTTGTCATGAATTTTGATTGCCGGGCCAAAGAAAACCAGTGGCCATCAATGGCGGAATTCGACCTGAAGATCGGAATCGAGGCTCGTTCGGAAAAGATTTATTTCGAAATTCCGCTAAGGGACATTAGGGGCCGCATTCAATATACCCTCATCTGCAGGGGCGGATCTGTTGAATACCTGAATGCATTTACCGATTCAAATAAGATCCTCTATGCACCGGATTTGGGATTCAGGTTATACGAAGGAACCAAGGAAGTCGAGGGGAGTTTGCTCTGTGAAGACGGCGCGCCGGCTTGGCATTCGCGCGGGCAGGTTCGATATTCGCAGCTCGTAGGTGCTTGCGGAAAATATCCCGAATATGGTATGTTAAGACATTTCCGGTTAAGAGGCTTTGAGCTTACTTTGGAATTTTTTGACATTGTGATCGATCCAGAAGGAAAGCCGGCTTATTTAAATCTGAGAATTTCATTACACCGATATCCAAAAGCAATATCGGCTCAAGCCGGGCGCCCGGGTTATCTTAGTCCTGAAGCTGAAGGAAGAAGTTGCGAAAAAGTGCTGAAAGGGAAGGACCCGCTTATGCGCCGCAACAAACAGGGGTCATGGTATAAGATTCAAGAATGATTTTTGATTGCGCAAAAAGCCGCAATTGAGGGTTTGTAACAGAAATGAGAACTAGTCCGGATAGCCATGATTCATAAGGGCAGGTTTAAAACCTGCCCTTACTTGGAATAAATCCTGTTAATCCCGTCTAATTCTTTTGAAGCCTATGCGAGACAATCATTGAAGAAAAGGAGATCAGACGTGTCGATTGCCAGACCGAGAATTTTGATTGTTGAGGACGAGCCGGCCATTGCCGATACCATTCAATATGCTTTGAGCACGGACGGGTTTGAGACGGTTTGTCTCAATTCCGGAGCGCCCGTGATCGATTGCCTGGCCAAAGATCCGGTCGATTTGATCGTTCTGGATGTCGGTTTGCCGGACATCAACGGTTTTGAACTCTGTAAAGAGATCCGCAAAACGCATCTAATCCCGATTATTTTTCTGACGGCCCGGGCCGATGAGGTTGACCGGGTCGTGGGACTGGAGATCGGGGGCGACGATTATGTGACCAAACCATTCAGCCCCCGAGAGTTGTCGGCCCGGGTCAAGGCCGTGCTCCGAAGAGTGCACCAACAATCGGTTGCAGCGCCGGCAGGTCAGGCTTTTCAGGTCGATGAATCCAAAAAACAAATTTCGTTTTTCGGGCAGCGCCTCGATCTCTCCCGCTATGAATATGACATCCTCAAAACGTTTATCCGGAGACCCGGACATGTTTTTTCGCGCGAACAATTAATGGACATGGTTTGGGACGAACCGGAATCAAGCATGGACCGAACCGTGGATGCGCATATCAAAAACATCCGCATCAAGTTAAAAACCGTCAAACCCGATCTGGAACCCATTACCACCCACCGCGGCATGGGTTATTCGCTCCGGGAGGACTTATGAGACTCAGAACCCGAATCTTCATCTGCTATTTTTTGATTTTCGTGGCTTGTTTTTACTATCCGATCAACTGGATGCTGGATAATCTGCGGCCGCGCTATCTGGAGGGGGTGGAAGATCCGCTGGTGGACCAAGCCAACATATTGGCGGAAATGGCCGGAACGGAGATCGAGGCCGGGCTCTTTGATTCGGAGAGATTGTTTGTCGCTTTTGAAAAAGCCTATGCCCGGACTTTATCGGCTCGGATTTACAATTTTGAAAAGACCCGGACCGACATGCGCATCTATATGACGGATGCGGTTGGAAAAATTATTTTCGATTCACAGGACAAGGGGCTCCTGGGCCAGGACTATGCCAAATGGCGTGATGTGCGCCTGACCTTGGCCGGCGAATACGGCGCGCGCACAACCAAGCTGGACCCGGCCGATGAATCTTCTTCGGTCCTTTATGTGGCGGCCCCGGTCATGGTTTACGGCGAATTATACGGGGTGTTGACCGTGGCCAAGCCGACCACCAATATCAACAGTTTTTTAAAAGACGCCAAACCAAAAATTTTCAAGGTCGCTCTGCTTTCGGTAGCGGCCGCGCTCCTGCTGAGCTTTCTGGTTTCTTTGTGGATCACCCGCCCGATCAAGCGGCTGACCCAATATGCCCATGAAGTGCGGGAAAATAAAAAATCCATATTGCCGAAACTGGACAAGAGCGAGATCGGCGAAATGGGTGTTGCATTCGAGAAAATGAGGGAAGCATTGGAAGGAAAAAATTATGTGGAGCAGTATGTGCAAACCTTTACGCATGAGATCAAGAGTCCTTTGTCGGCCATCCGCGGCGCAGCCGAATTGTTGAACGAGAATATGGGACCGGAACAACGGTCTCTGTTCATCAATAATATCCGCAATGAAGCCGGCCGGATCCAGGACATTGTGGATCGGATGCTGGAGCTGGCTGCTTTGGAAAACCAGAAGATGCCGGCCAAAAAAGAGAAAATCGCGTTTCATGCTTTGGTCAAAACCGTGCTTGAGTCCAAGCAGCCTTTGATTGCCAAAAAAGAGTTACGGGTTGAGGATCAAGTCCCGGACGAGCTGATCGTGGAGGGCGATCCTTTTCTGTTTCATCAGGCGGTTGCCAATCTTATTCAGAACGCGGTGGATTTCAGTCCGGCCCAGGGCCGCATCGAGCTTTGCGCGGACACGGACGCTAAAAAATTCCGGTTTCTGGTCAGGGATTTCGGCCCCGGCATTCCGGATTATGCCTTGACCAAGATTTTCGACAAGTTCTTTTCCCTGCAAAGACCGGACACGGGCAAGAAGAGCACCGGCCTGGGGCTCAATTTGGTCAAAGAGGTGGCGAGCTTGCATCACGGCGAAATAGAGTTGATCAATTGCCCGGACGGCGGAGCCCAGGCGGTGTTGACGCTGCCAGAATAGGAATAGGGGTTTAGGCTGAGGACTGTAGGCTATTAGGCCCACCCAGAGATTTTTGACAGGATTAACAGGATAAATGAAATTCTATATTTTTCTTATTTTTATATTGATTTCTTTAAGCTCCTTTGGGCTTGATAGAGATGATTTTCTCTTTGGAGAGGCTTCCATTGGGTCCGGTGATGAAGATAAAATTGCTGATATCAGAGGTAATGGGTACATTAAGGCGTACGTAACTTCAGGCGCTTTACTTGAGTATCTTCGGGATGGCAGTGAATACGGTCATTTTGTTGATCAGGTTCGTATTTATGATGTTAAAAGCAAAAAAATTTTTTCCGTTTATTGCACTTATGTTGAGCGTGAGTCCGAACAAATGATGCGCGGAATCGAAGTCAAATTAGGAAAGATTGAGTACATCGATAAGTATATTGCTCGATTTGAAGTCTTTTGGCAATACAATCTTGTTAGCTATGGGATTGTAGATATAAAGAAAAAACTTTTCGATTTTAAAAAAGTAATTAAGCAATAGAAGATCGAATCAGATTCATGCGGCTTGGTCTAACATAATCATATCGTGCACCCGGCTGTCCGCAAGGGCGGCAAGAGATTGCAATTCCAGCACGGTATTTTGGTGTAAGGCTTCAATATTCGCGGCTCCGGCAGTGGAGAAGGTCGCTTTGAGGCGCTGCCGGGCGATAGGGATGGAATCAAAGATTGAACCTTCATAGGGGACATAGCCGCTGATGCCTTCTTCGAAAAATGTGGCCGCAGACTGGTGATAGCGGCGATAATTGCGGGCCTTATGACTGGCCTCCATCCAGTATTCTTTGACATAGCTTTCATTGATTTTTAGCACCTTACCCGGGCTTTCACTAAAACGGGCAAAGAAATTGCCCATCATAACCGTATCAGCTCCTAGGGCCAGAGCTACTGCTATGTCGGCCGGAGAAATAATCCCGCCGTCGGCAATCAACGGGATGTAAATACGGTTTTTTTCAAAATAGGCATCCCTTGCAGCGGTAATTTCCATAATGGCGGTCGCCTGACCCCGGCCGGTCGCCTTAGCTTCCTGAGTCGTACATCCGGAGCCGATCCCCATGCCGATTTTAACGGCATCG
>RPPU01000225.1 GCA_003819975.1 Desulfobacteraceae bacterium | reverse complement strand
ATAAGTTCGAGTTCGAATCGGAGAAATTGTTTAAGTTGTCTACTAAAATTTAAAGCGGATCGACAGATAATCGACTATGAACACTTCATTATTGACTTTCGCTAAAGGTGGGGTTCATCCAAACGAATCCAAAACGCTAACCGAGCACCTGGCTATTGAGCTCATGCCCTTGCCTGAACAGGTCGAAATTCCGTTGCTTCAGCATTTCGGCGCTCCCGGCAAGCCGCTGGTGAATAAAAAAGACCGGGTCCAGGAAGGCGATTTGATCGGCCGGGTTGAGAATGGTTTAGGCGCCAATATCCACGCCAGTGTCACGGGCCATGTCTCCAATATCGGTTTTTCTTCGAGCCCGGTCGCGCTGCAAATTCCTTCCATTACCATTACCCGGGATCCGGATGCCCAGAATAAAACCTATACGCCCCAGGATTGGAAAGGCCTGACCCGCCAGGATTTGCTTCAAAAAGTAAAAGAGGCCGGCATTGTCGGCATCGGCGGAGCCGGGTTTCCGACTCATGTCAAGTTATCCCCGCCCCCCAACGCCAAGATTGATACCCTGATTTTAAACGGCGCCGAATGCGAGCCTTACCTGACCACCGATCATCGTGTGATGCTCGAACAGCCTGAAGAGATCATCGCAGGCACGAAAATTCTCCTGCGCATTTTAGGGATTGAACAAGCTTATATCGGCATTGAAGCCAATAAAAAAGATGCCGTTGAAATTTTAAAAAAAACCGTTCAGAATCAAAAAGAGAACGGCTTCAGGATCCAGATCAATCCTCTTAAAGTAAAATACCCCCAAGGTTCCGAGAAACAACTTATTGAAAGCGTGACGGGCCGAAAAGTGCCCGGATTCGGCTTGCCTTTCGATATCGGCGTGATTGTTCAGAATGTCGGTACGGCCAAAGCGGTTTATGACGCAGTGGTACTTAACAAGCCGCTCTATGAAAAAGTCATCACGATCTCGGGTAAAGGCATTAACCGGCCGGCCAACCTGCAGGTTCGGATCGGAACGCGTCTGAATGACATTGTTCAATATCTGGGCGGCGCCCGGCCTGATTTGGCCAAGATCATTATGGGCGGACCCATGATGGGATTTGCCGTATCCAGCCTCGACTTGCCCGTGACTAAAACCGTTTCCGGGGTTCTCTTCCTTACTCAGGATGAGATTGATACGGAGCCCCATGGCCCCTGCATCCGTTGCGGTTGGTGCCTGGAAGCTTGCCCCATGGGGCTGGCGCCGAATGAAATCGGCCTCTATGTGGAAGCCGGACGGGCGGCTGAAACCGCTCCACTCGGCCCCCTGGAATGCTTTGAGTGCGGCTGTTGCGCGTATGTCTGCCCGGCTAAAAGGCCGTTGGTGCAACTGATCCGCCTGGCCAAGTTGAAAGCGAAGAAGTAATTTTTTTTGATCCTGAAAATCGCAGGATCAAAAAAAATATCGATATTTTTGAAGAAGAAGCCTCATGCAATAAGTTTTTTTAAGCAACACCCAACAGCCTATAGCCTAACAGGCTACAGCCTAAGTCCAAAGGAGCAAAGCCATCGAAGAGCAAATAAAAGAAAACCCGATTCAGGAGCATCCCTCACCGGCTTGGACAGTCTCCATCTCACCCCATATTAAAAGCCGTGAATCCACGGCCAAGATCATGTGGACCGTGAACGCCTGTCTGGCGCCGCCCCTTATTTTATCTCTCTTTATCTTTGGATTTCAAACCCTGCTCATTACTCTGATAAGCGTTTTGAGCTGCGTGGCGACTGAAGCGATTTGTCAGAAATTACTCCATCGTCCCGTGACCATTAAAGACGGGAGCGCCGTGCTCACGGGTTTGTTGTTGGCCTATGTGATTCCGCCGGGGGTGGCCTACTGGATGCCGATCCTGGGAGCGATCATGGCGATTTATATTACCAAACACCTTTTCGGCGGATTGGGCTTTAATATTTTCAATCCGGCTTTGATTGCCCGGGCTTTTTTAGTCGCCACCTTTCCGGTAGCCATGACCTCGGCCTGGTTGCTGCCGATCCGTGATTTCTCCATTTTCAAATATATGCAGCCCGGGATCGACGCGGTTTCCACGGCGACCCCTCTTTATGTGCTCAAACATTACGGCATGGCCGCTTTGATCGAAAAATACGGATCGATCTCCTCAATCTATCAGGATTTTTTCCTGGGCCTGCGTCCGGGTTGTATCGGTGAAACCTCCAATCTGCTCCTGCTTCTGGGAGGTCTTTTTTTAATTATCAAGCGCTATATCACCTGGCATATCCCGGTTTCGGTCATTGTCTCAATCGGCCTTTTGACCTGGATGTTCGGCGGCGAGGGCTATTTTTCCGGCGATCCGCTGCTGGCCGTGCTCTCCGGCGGCGTGTTGTTGGGCGCTATTTTCATGGCCACGGATTATGTCACCTCGCCCAGTCAAAAAAGAGCCCAATTAATATTCGGAGCCGGCATCGGCGCTTTGACGGTCTTGATCCGCCTTAAAGGCGGTTACCCCGAAGGGATCTGTTATGCCATTCTGCTCATGAATACGATCACTCCGGCTTTGGAATCATGGTTTAAACCCAAGCGTTTTGCTCCCGCGAAAGGTACGGTGAAATGAAAGAGATTACTCGAATCACAATCGGCTTAACCCTCTCTTGTTTTTTTGCCGCCCTGATCATGGGCGCCGTTTTTGTGGTCACGGACAAGCCCAAGAAACAGAACGAGCACCAGCATGTCCAGGAAACCATGTTGGGTTTGCTGGGTTACGGCAGTCAAAAACCGGCTCCGCAAGAATTGAAATTTTACCCGGTGTATCGCTACATTATCGAAGAAAAAGGCACGACCTACCTGGGCTATATGGTTCCGGTAAAGTCCGCGGATCGCGAAACCTATGAATTACTCATGCTCACCCTGGAAGGATCGCTCGTACAACGCTTCCCGCTCAAGATTTCCCCGGAACACGCCGTGGCCGTTTCCGAACGCCAAAATGCCTTAAAAGAAGTATTGCCGGCGCCCAAAACTTTTGCCTATCAGGATCAGACGGTTATCGCTCGTTTGGGGGATAAACGGGTGGCCTATCTCTTGCCCGGAGAATTCACCGGTTTCAAAACGTTTATCCGGGTGATGCTGGCTCTGGACCCTCAATTCGAGATTATCGGCCTGGAAATCATGGAACATGAAGAAGATCCCGGCCTGGGCGCGGAGATCAAACAGAATTATTTTAAAAATCAATTCAAAAACAAGTCTTTTGACCGCCTGAAAAGCCTGACGGTCGTCAAAGACCCCCTGCCCGACGACTATCGCCGCTATCTGGATGCGGCGGATACGATCAATGCCGGCGAACTGGAAACCATCCGCAATCAATACCGGGACAAAGACATCTATGCCCTGACCGGCGCCACCATTTCCAGCCGAGCCGTGACCAACGGAACCAAGAACATGGTGAAACGATTCGCCTATCGCATCAAGATCCTGGACGAAGTGATCGCCGGCAAACAGATACCGGCTCTGATTTGAGATAAAGGAGAAGAACATTGGCAGCCACGAAAAAAACCAATACCGAACTGGTCTTTAACGGGATTCTACTGGAAAACCCGATTTTTCGCCTGGCCCTTTCCATGTGCCCGGCCGTGGGGTTGACCACGTCCATCAAAAACGGATTACTGCTCGGTAGCGCGGTCCTTTTCGTGCAGATTTTTTCCAGTTGCACGATCGCCGCCATCAAGAACTATATTCATCCCCGCATCCGCATACCCACCTACACTCTGACGATCGCCACCTGGGTCACGGTCATCGACCTGGTTTTGGCCGCCTATGTGCCCGGCGCCTACAAGGAAATGGGCATCTTTGTCAAACTGATCGTGGCTTTTGCCATCATCACCATGCGTTTGGAGGCTTTTGCCTGTAAAAACTCGGTCAGTGCTTCTTTTTGGGACGGGATCGGCATGGGCATCGGTTTTCTGTTCGGCATGGTCAGCATCGGTTTTGTGCGCGAACTTCTGGGCGCCGGCACGATTCTGGGTTATGACGTTCTGGGCTTTAAACCGCTGCTTTTCTTTATTCTGCCGGCTGCGGGCTTCTTTTGCGTGGGGATCATGATGGCCTTTTTCAATTATATTGAAGTGGTCTTCAATCGAAGAAAAGAGAGGAAACAATGAGAGCCTTGATGAAACGGTTCATTTTTTGGCCGGGTTGGATCTTAGGGGCGGTCCTGCTTCTTTTTGCGGGCTGCAACACCGAACATGCTTTTGTCAAAAAAATCGCTTTTAAGGATAGCCGGTCCATTATGATCGAATTCGCCGGTGAGTTGGATGCGGATTGGGCCGTGGATCCCGCCCATTATAAAGCGTATGAAAAGCGCGATCCGGATGTGCTTTTAGCGATCGATAAAATTATGCTCAGTCCGGATAAAAAATCCGTGACCGTTCATTTTGCCGAAGAGATCAATCAGAAAGAACCGCATATCGTCGGCCTGGCCCCGATTCGTTCGCAAGGTCAAGACCTGGGCCCGGCCCTGCTCAGCGTTAAAAGGCTTTATATCGGCGAACTTTTTTCCATTCTGATCGGCGCCATGCTGATCAACAATTTCGTCTTTACCAAATATCTGGGTCTTTGCGTCTTTTTCGGAACATCCAAGAAAAAGAACACAGCCGTCGGCATGGGCATTACCTTTACGCTGGTTATGGTGGCCAGCGCCATGATGTCCTGGTTTTTATATCAGTTTATCCTAAAACCTTTTCGGCTCGATTTTTTGCAGGTCGTGATCTTTATCGGCATGGTCTCCCTGGCCGTCCAGGCGGTGGACACGGTTTTGCGAAAAGTCAATCCGGCTTTGTTCAAAGCCTTTGGCGTATATTTGGTGCTGGTGATCGCCAACTGCATTATCCTGGCCGTGCCTTTGACTTTGGCGAGCAATGAATACAGCGCCTGGGAAAGCCTAATGCTCGCTTTGGGCGCCGGAACCGGTTTTTTACTGGCTCTATTCCTGATGTCTTCGGCGCGGGAGCGGCTTGAATTGGCCGATATCCCCCAGACCTATCGGGGGTTGCCCATTGCTTTTGTAACGGCCGGCTTGTTTGCTTTGGCTTTTATGGGTTTTTCCGGATTGGCGATTTTTTAAACGGTAGGGGCGGGTTTTAAGCCCGCCCTTACAAAAAGATATAATGAATTGAGGAATGCAACAATGGATCCTGTTTTGATTAAATTGGCTCTGGGCGGATTGGCGGTCCTGGTCTGTATCGGATTGCTGTTCGGCATCGGTTTGGCTTTGGCTGCCCAAAAATTCGCCGTTAAAGCCAACCCCAAGGTTGAAGAAGTGCTTGAAGTCCTGGCCGGCGCCCAGTGCGGCGGTTGCGGTTATGCCGGCTGTGAAGGGTATGCCGAGGCCGTGGTGCATGAACCCGAAGTCCCGCCAAACCTCTGTTTTCCAGGAAAAGCAGTGGTGGCCGAAGCCGTGGCCGAAATTACCGGCAAGAAAATCACGGCCCTTGAAAATATGGTGGCGGCCGTGCGCTGCTCCCGGATCGAAGGCGGTGTGCGCCAAAAATATCATTACCTGGGTTATGAGTCCTGTACCGGCGCCAATCTGGCTTTCGGCGGGCCTCAGGAATGCACCTATGCGTGTATCGGTTCGGGCGACTGTGTCGCGGCTTGCCCCTTCCAGGCCATTAAAATGGAAAACCAGTTCCCGGTTGTCGACCCCAAAAAATGCGTGGGTTGCGGGTCTTGCGTTAAAATATGCCCCAAAAAAATCATTGAACTCATGCCTTTAAAAGCGCGCGTTTGGGTTCCTTGCAGTACTCGCGATTCGGGTAAAATCGTTAAAGCAATCTGTACGGCCGGATGTATCACCTGCAAGATGTGCGTCAAAGCCTGCCCGGCTCAGGCCGTGACCGTTGATGAAAAAGGTGTCAACATCGATCAACAAAAATGCCTGGCTTATGGGCCCGAGTGCCAGGAAGCCTGCGCCGAGAAATGCCCGCGCAAGATTTTCAGGTCTTTTCAACCAGACCAAAAAACAACAGAGTCGGCACAGCAAGCCGCTTAAGGTTTTTTGATCCTGAAAACATAGGATCAAAAAACCTCAAAACCGGCAATTTCATTGCCGGTAAATGAAAACGTGTAAAAGGTTTAAATCCAATCGATATAAAGTTGTCGCTATATGAAATGTGAGCCAATTAATTGTTTATTCTTTTATGAATCTTATTACGGCAATCCTTGCCGGAATTTATGTTTGTTTTGATCCTACGTTTTTCAGGATCAAAAAAAACAGGGAGGCATCAGATGGAAAAGAGATTAGATCAATATCAACTCAACCGCAGATCCTTTTTAAAAATGTCCGGCCTTTTAGGCTTAGGCGTGGCTTCCGCCGGAATAATCCCTGTGACGGCCGAAACAGTCAAATTCGATCAAAGCATGTACAAGGTTTCAAAGACCAAATTGGGAATCGGCACGTTTGTTGCTATAACTCTACTCCATTCTTCCAAAGATCAAGCCGAACAAGCCCTGGGCCTGGCCTTTACCGAAGTCAGCCGCCTGGAGAATGTATTGAATCGTTTTGATCAACGCACGGGTCTAAGCTATCTTAATCAAAAAGGGAATCTGAAAAGCCTGCCCCCGGATCTGGAAACCGTAATCGCGGCTTCACTATACTATCATCGCCTAACCAACGGCGCTTTCGACATCACGGTGCAGCCGATCGTGGACTATTACAAGGAAAAATTTCAAAACAAAGGAAACGTAAACCCAAGCGACCAAGAAATCCATAATCTGCTGGGTCTGGTCGACAGCCGCAACATTTTATTGAACAACCGTTCAGTCTCCTTTGCAAAAACGGGCATGGGTATTACCCTGGACGGCATTGCCAAAGGATATATCGTGGACCGGGTTGCCGAAGTACTGGCCAAGCAAAAGATTGAACATTTCCTAATCAACGCGGGCGGTGAAATCCGGACCATGGGCAAGGCCGATAAAAGCAAACCCTGGCGGATCGCGATTCAGGATCCGTTTAAAAAGAAAAATTACCCCGATCAGATTGAATTGAACAATGGGGCCTTAGCCACTTCCGGCAGTTATGAAGTCTATTTTGACCAAGAAAAAATGTTTCATCATATTGTCAACCCACGCACCGGCTTGAGCCCGCACCAAAGCATCAGCGTTTCTGTTGTGGCCGAGACCACCATGCAAGCCGATGCCCTATCGACCGGCGTCTTTGTCATGGAACCCGGTCCCGGAATCGCATTTATCGACACCCTGCCCCAATGCGCCGCCTTGGTCATGACTCCGCAAGGCCGGATCTTGAAATCAAAGACCTGGAAGAGCGCCACGGTTTAGGTT
>RPPU01000224.1 GCA_003819975.1 Desulfobacteraceae bacterium | reverse complement strand
GTTTGACGCGCTGCAAAAGAACCTAATAAATTCTTTATCTTGGGGATGCGTTCTTGCAGGTCGCGAAAATTCTGATCTTGCTGGGTAATATATTCATAAATCGCCACGGCCTTATTAACCATCCGTTTACGTTCATAATCCAGGCCCAGATTGTAAATAATATCTTTCATGGAATCGTCTAAAGGGCATTTACGAAATTTTTCAAAGGCCAGATCGAGCAACCCCTGGCTCTGCAAACTGAGCCCGAACATACGATTGGTTTCAATATTCTCCTGCGAATAAGTATCAATGGACCGTTGGCTCAGAACAAAAGATTTAACCCCAAAGGCGGCATAAATACCGGCCAGGCCCAAAATGATATAAATGGTTTTAAGCCAAATGTTCAGTAAAACAAAAGCAAGCAGTGCCATGCAGAAGGTCAAGGCAATCAGACCGGCAATGGCTCCCAAGCGATTGAGCGCGTTTAGCCGGGGAAGAAAAAACGGGCAAATGCATGCGAAAAGCAGCAAAAGGACCCCTTCAAAATAGATCATAGTATTCGGTCGGGTGAGGTAACGGCCGTTCAGAAAACCTTCAATGGCATTGGCCATCAATTCCACCTGAGCCATTCCGGCGTCAACCGGCGTTACGACGCCGGCCGCTTCATCGGCCGTATAACCGATCAAAACAATCTTATCATTGAAGACCGAGGGAACCTTTTCAACATTTAAGATATCCGCAAAAGAATAATTGGGAAAGGATCCGCTGCTGCCTTTGAATTTGATCAGAATTTCCCCTTTAAAAATCGGGATGATCGCCTCCTGCAGACGAATGCCTTGCCCGGCAACGAAAGCCTCTTCGGGATGTTTACCGACATATTCCAGGGCCAAACGAAAAGCTTGCGAAGGGATAATATGCCCTTGAAAATTGATAAAAGGCAGGTGCAGATAACCCCGGTTGCCCCGATCCATGGAAAGGTTGGTGTGCCCGATCGCCAAACCGGCCTCACCCAATTCGGCAAAAGGAGCTTTGAGTTTATTAACCAGCGCCAAATCCCCTTGTTCCGCTTTCACGAGTTCCGGACGTAAAGAATTTCGTTCCAAAAACGAACCCGGACTTAAAACCAACTCGGAATCGAATTTGCCGAATTCTCCTTGCACGGATAAAACCACATTTTCGCAGCGTTTGACCGTCTCGACCAAAATTTGATCGTTATCCAATCGTTTTTCAGCTTGTTGAATAGTCTCTAAAAGCCAGGACTCAGGAGGGAAAGGATTTGATTTTTCAATAACCGCCTGGTGCAAACCTTTCATTTCTTTGAGGCCCTGATTATATTCTTTGTCATTAATGACAAAGGATAGGCCGACCAATTTAGCCCCGCTTTGCTTTAAAATATTTAACATCTCGGCAAGCACATGGCGCGGCCAAGGCCAAGGTCCGATCTGTCGCAGGCTTTTTTCATCGATATTGATGATGGCGATCTTATTATCGCTTTGATTGCCCCCCAGATCGAGGCGCATCTGTATATCGTAAATGACCTTTTCCAATGCTTCTAAAGGGCCAAAGTTGTAAAAGGATAAAAAAATAAAAAAAATCGCAATGGCCGCACATAGGAAGAGATCTATTTGAGAATGTAATATCTTTTTCATGGCCTGGGAGCGTATCGCAGAAAATATATTTTCCGAGGGATCCGGATAGTTATGAACATCCGCAAGATTATGCCGTAACTTTCCGGTCAATTTTCCTAATTATTTCAATATGTAACTATATTCAAATCCGCGTCTAATGTCAAAAAAAAAGATCTTGCTTGGCCCGCACGGTAAATTTGTTCTCCATGTAAGAGCCTGATTTTACTTGAGGGGCGGCAAGTTGAAAACTCGGTATTTTCAGCCTTTTATGGTAGGACAAATTTACCGTGGCTTGACTCGCAATTCACTTGAAAATATACCTGAACCATAATAGGCTTAATATATATTTTTCATATCAAAAAAGCAAAGCAGCTTGCTGGTCCAAATGAAAACTTTCCCATCCAAAAAGCATACCTTTACCAAACGCAAATTGGGTGAATTGTTGATTGAAACCGGTTTGATCTCTGAAGAAAACCTCGCCAAAGCGCTAACTCTTCAAAAAGATTCCAATAAACGCCTGGGACAAGTCCTAGTTGGGATGAATCTGATCTCCGAGGAAGAGATCGCTTTTGGTCTGGCAATGCAGCTGCGTATCCCCTACATTGATTTAAGCAACTTCGAGATTGACCATCGGGTGATTGAAAGCATCCCAGAAGAGGTGACGCGCAAATTTTGCTGTATTCCTTTATCCTTAAAAAACAGCATCCTTGATGTGGCCATGTCTGACCCTCTGGATCTGAATATGCTTAAAGATCTCCAATTCATTACCGGTTATACCATTCAACCCGCCATCTCAACCGCCAGCCAGATTCTGGAAACGATTCAAAAATATTACCACCCCGATACGACGATCTCAGATGTGGCCCAGGAACTCAACACGAATGAGATGTTCGAGTTTATGCCCGACTCCGCTTCGACGGAGGAAGATGAAGAACGCTTCGAAGATATGCGCGATTCCCCTTTTATTAAAATGGTCGATTTAATTATCAAAAACGCCATAAAACGAGGCGCCAGCGACGTACATATCGAAGCCCAGGAGAACAATGTCCGGGTGCGGAATAGAGTGGATGGGGTCTTGCAGGATTCGATTAAGCTCCCCCGCTGGACGCATCCCATCATTATTTCGCGCATTAAAATCTTGGGAGGTATGGATATTGCCGAAAAACGGCTGCCCCAGGACGGTCGGATAAAAGTCAAAACCAAAAATACCTCTGTGGATTTGCGGGTTTCAACCCTGCCGACCTATTATGGCGAAAAAGCGGTCATCAGAATATTAAACAAAGAAGAGTCTTTTCTGTCCATGCAGGAATTGGGCTTTACGCCCCATCATCAGGATATCATTCGCACCTTTATCGCCCAGCCTCAAGGCATGATCTTAATCACCGGTCCGACCGGAAGCGGTAAAACGTCAACCCTTTATGCCTGTATCCGTGAAATCCAAAATGAGGAAATCAATATCGTTACGGTCGAAGACCCGGTTGAGTATGAATTAAAAGGGATCAATCAAGTTCAAATTAATGAAAAAGTAGGCCTGACTTTTCCTTATATCCTCCGTTCCATCCTGCGTCAGGATCCGGATGTCATTATGATCGGCGAAATCAGAGACGAGGAAACAGCCGAAATCGCTTTACAGGCTTCATTAACCGGCCATCTGGTTTTTTCAACCCTTCATACGAATGACGCTCCTTCAGCCATCACCCGCCTTTTTGATATTGGAATGGCTGAGTATTTGATCGCCTCTTCGGTGATCGGAATCGTTGCCCAACGCCTGGTTCGGAAAATTTGCCCTGATTGCAAAGAAGAATATGCTCCATCCACGGATCAACTAAATCGGTTGGGTTTGGCCAAAATTGAGAAACCCTTTAAATTTCACCAAGGAACCGGTTGCCAAACCTGCGGCTCTTTGGGCTATAAAGGCCGTACCGTGGTTGAAGAAATCATGGTCATGAGCCGAAAAATCAGGGAACTGGTCCAAAACGGCGCTTCTACAGACCTTATTCGTGAGGCCGCTATAGCCGCCGGCATGCAGACTTTGGCGGTTAGTGGGTTAAAAAGATTAGAAATGGGCATTACCACTATCGACGAGGTATTAAAGGCGGTTCAACAGAAAGAACAACTGGCCAACCAATGTCCGCATTGCGGAAAAAATGTGAGCCTTAATTTTCAGGATTGCCCTTATTGCAAAAAATCTTTAATCAAAAACTGCCCATCCTGCGGTCGCATGCTTCAATCCGATTGGCTGACTTGCCCGTATTGTCGCACGCATCCCCCTGTAAAATCCTAAAACGTCTTTATAGCCCGACCATTTCGGACTTGACTAATTGATGCTTTTCTTTCATCCTATTATTAAAGTTTAATGAATCGGTGCTTCGTTCCACAACATCGGCAAAATGTTGGCGACAACGAAAATGTTAATAATTATCGCCTGATAATTGTACGGATTTATTCCGGGCGACCTTGCCGGAATCCATGTTTTTTCGATCCTATCGAAAAAACATTCATAACCTAATTTGGAAATTAAAATAATGCAGTGTAAATACCATCCAAAACGCTCAGCTGTTCATTCTTGTAACAGCTGCGGCGCACCCTTATGCCCTGAATGCACGGAAGAGGTTAAGGCCAAAGAATATTACTGTTTTCAATGTGCCATGTTCCAAACCGTTTCCGGAGCCGGAACCTCGCTGCAAGACAAAAAGGCGCAAATGGATGAAAAAAAAGAGCGTAAAAGAAAAAAATGGGGCGCTTTTCAATATTTTTTGATGATCTCATCCAGTATCATCATTGCAATGGGAGCCGTTATCCTTTTTGGCAGTCAATCAACCCCATCAGGATCGGCCAACATTCTTCAAAATGACCGTGCTTTTCTTTTTCTGGTTGACAGCGCCCTAAAGAGATACGCTCACCATAAAGGCAATAACTATCCGGACCAATTAAGCGTTCTGGTTCCGCGCTTTCTTCCTTTAAAAAAAAGCGACCTGATTTTTCTGGAACGCCTCTCATACCAAAAAGACCCGCAAGAGGGATATCTGCTGTCGTTGAGTCACGTGAAGCCCGGAGAGATGAAAATCATTCTCTCCACAAAAGGCATCAAGTACCAAGCGGTAATAAACCAGGGGTAGAGGAACTAGATGCAAGGAAAAAAGGGATACACGCTTGTTGAATTAATGATCGTCATCGCTATTATTGGAATCTTAGCGGGCCTGGCGCTTCCTTCTTATCGAACGTACCAACAAAGAGCCTATGCAACCCATGCGCAACTGACGCTTAAAGAGATTATGAACGCTCAACTGGTTTACTATCTGGAACACAACAAATTTTACCCGGAAGACAATACCCCGATTGTCATTATGAGCACGGAACCTGAAAACAGCGCGGAATTGAAAAAAATTCGGGACGGTTTACATCTGGCCATTCCGACCGGGCGGACGCTGGACTACTATTTCTACGCCGCCAATAATGACCCGGCCAATACTTCTTCTTTTACGCTGGTGGTTCGCTCCAGTTTTGATTTCCCGCTCTTTATTAACGGATCGTCCGTCTTAACCGGCATCCTGGACACCAATGGTACCACCGATATTTTCACTTTGGCGCATTAATCGGTTTTATTTCAAACCATGAACCTAAAACTCCTTCTTGATCATATCCTTTCATACAATACCGGGCAAGCGGACCCGGGCCGGGCCGAAAAAATCAGGATCCTAAACTCTTTTCAGATCGTTTTTTGCGTATTATCTTTGGGCTCGGCACTATTTTATTTTCTCATCTCAGCCATGATTCTTTTTTGGACCATGCTTCTGGCGGGTTCTTTAATGGCCTGCGGTTTTTATCTTTTTTCTAAAACGCAAAATTATGACCTGAGCGGCAACTATGCCCTCTCGATTTTTGCGGTTGTCATTCTTTTGATCGGCTGGAATACGGGCGCGATCACTTATGACGGCGCCATGAACCCCATCTGGATTCTGAATGCCGCCCTGATTTTTCTGGCCATTTTTTTAGGCAGCTACCCTTGGGGTGCGGCCTGGGCTATACTCGTTTTTATAGAAACCAGCCTGATCGTCATATTATTCAGCAGGGGTTTTGTTTTTCCGAATGCCATCCCGCCTCATCTGATTACGCTGCATTCTTTAGGCGCCTATCTGCTCTCGCTTTTGATTACCTTACTGATGGTCTTCTTGTTTGAAAGCGAAAAAACCGCGGCTTTATCCCGAGAAAAACAAAAATCCGATGCCCTTCAGGAATCAAAACGTTATATCGACGATATCCTCAAGCAATCACCCTTGCCGACTTTTATCATAGATCAAAGCCATCGGGTTGTTCAATGGAACCAAGCTTGTGTCGATTTATCCGGCATTTCAACGGAAGAGGCTTTAGGCAAGCCGGTCTGGGATGGTTTTTATATCAACGATTATGGTCTGAGTCTGGCAGATATGATATTAAAAGACCCCCAAATGGTGCGCAAATATTTTCAGAATTCCGCTGTTTCAAAAACAACATCCGGTTGGTTTGAATTGGAATTGTTTTTCCCCAAGTTGAAAAACGGGCAACGCATCGTCGTGACTGGTGCGCCGATAAAAGACAAATTCGGAAAAATAAGGGGCGCCATCCAAACCCTGCAACCGGTTCAACCCGTTGACGAGCCCGGAAACCTGGGCGACACCTCCTATAACCTTGAAAGCAGTACGACCCCCATCCCTATTTTTAAAATCGATGCTCAAGGCTGCGTTAATTTCTGGAACAAAGCCTGTGAAAAATCATTCGGCTACCCGGCTGCGCAGATGTTGGGAAAAAGTCCCTTGCCTCTGATTTCCAAATCTTACCGGGACGTTTTTAAAAACACCGTCAAAGAGGTCTTACAGGGCCGCTCCTTTCCCCATTTGGCCTGGAAATATAGGGATCCGGAGGGCAACCCTGTTTTTGTCCTGACTTGGGCTTACCCCATTCCATCCGATAGCGGCAAAGGCCGCGAATGCGTG
Source organism: Desulfobacteraceae bacterium (assembly GCA_003819975.1). Next base: position 753 of record RPPU01000224.1, on the reverse strand, counting down.
CTCGCCAATGCAGACATCACCCTTTTAAAACTGAAGATGATCAAGCTTGAACGCCATGCCATCAAAAACAATGAAAAAATTAAAACACTCTCGGAAGAATACGAACTTCTCAAAAAGAATATTGCCAGCTTTATCCGCCCCAAAGACAAAGAGACCCCGAAAAAGTAAAAACACTCCGCTTTGCTGATTTCAATATTCGAGGCCCGACACAAATCGTCAAAAAACAAAAAATAAGCTGCGGAACGGTCTTCGGCAGCCGGGCATAAGCCGCCAAGAAATCCTAAAAAACATAAAGCCGTTAAAGAAAAATCGCTTCTTTAACGGCTTTATTCATGAAAGAGTAAAGGGCAGACCTGATGCCTTTTCTTATTTTCAATTTTATAATTTCATGTACGTATCGACTAATTCCCTTCAACAACGCTCGACGATCCAAAATCGAGAACAAAGATTCAACCTGTTTTCAAATTACTATGTCGTGTTAGTTCAGAACGTCCCCAAGGTTATGATCCAGAAACTTGTAACAGTTTAGTCCATTTTTAGATTTTTTTGCTCGGATGACAACAAAAATCATTGACATCCGAGCTTTTTTATATCAAAATGAATGAGTAAATATACTCATTTAAGGAGAAGAAATGTCCAGACTCGATGCCCTCAAAAAGCAACAAGACCACCTTCAAAAAAATATCCTTAATCATCTCGACTCTTTTCTCATCGGCACCGTCGCTAAATCCCCTTCCATGTCCGGTTACAATC
>RPPU01000223.1 GCA_003819975.1 Desulfobacteraceae bacterium | reverse complement strand
GAACCCGGTATTTCTGCTTTTCACGGACGCCGAAGAGGCCGGATTGTTGGGCGCCGAAGCTTTTACAGCCGAGCATCCTTGGGCCCGTCAAGTGGGTGTGACCGTCAATCTTGAGGCGCGGGGAACAAGCGGACCGAGTCTTTTGTTCGAGACTAGTGAAAATAACGCCTGGTTGATTAAAGCCTACGCCAAGGCGGTTTCCCGGCCTTTGGCTTCGTCCTTGTTTTTTCAAATATACCGCAATATGCCCAACAGCACGGACCTGTCCGTGTTTAAACGGAACAATATACCAGGCTTGAATCTGGCATTTGTAGACCATTCCGTCTATTACCATACTCCCCTGGATGATCTCAATCATCTGGATCCGGGCAGTCTCCAACATCAGGGCGATACGGCGCTGGCGCTGGTACGCAAGCTGGCCGACATGGATCTTAGACAGCCAGCTCATGGGAATGCCGTGTATAGCGATTTATTGGGCCTGACCGTCTTGTGGTGGCCGGAGCCTTGGACAGTGCCCCTGGCTATGGTGATCAGCCTGCTGCTTTTGGCCGTGACCGTGAGCCTGGTTCGCGCCGGTCAAGTTTCAATTCGTTCCATCGGGTGGGGATTGCTGGCCTGGTTTGCAGGTATTCTGATCTCTGTTTTGTTCAGCATTGGTTTCATGTGGGTCGCCCGCAAGCTGACCGGCACCCAGAGTCCGTGGTATGCTTATCCCTTACCGATGCGTTTAGCGCTTTGGTCCGGTGCGTTACTGGTCGGGGAAGGGATCGCAATTCTTTTTTCACGGCGCGCGCAATTTTGGGGACTGGGCCTGGGGGCCTGGCTCTGGTGGGCCATTCTGTCAACGGCGAGCGCCTTTATGCTGCCGGCCGTGAGCGTGTACTTTCTGGCGCCGGCTGGTATTGCGGCGCTAGGGCTTATAATCGTCCGCTTTACCGGTCTACGATATAAAGCGTCTGCAGCCCAAGCCGCCTGTATCGCCGGCGCTCTCACGGCAGGCCTGTTTTGGATGCAGCTGGCGTTGTTGTTGGAGAGGGTTATGGGATTCGGCATCTTTCCGGTAATCATGTCGGCATTGGCGCTGACGGTGAGCACATTAATGCCATTTTTTATAAACACAAGTCGATCAAAGCGTTGGCCGCTTCGCGTTTTGGCGGCCGCGGCGGCGGTAATGCTGGTTTCAACGGTGGCGGCGTTAACGGCGCCGCATTATTCGGAAAAAAGGCCGCGCCCCCTGAATATCATCCATTTTGAGGATCGAGACGCGGGCACAGCTCATTGGGTCGCCGTGAGTTTTAGTGGAGACCTTCCGGACGCATTGCGCCGGGCAGGACGTTTCATTGACAAATCCGAGGGGGTGTTTCCCTGGTCAATCGGCCCATGCTTTGTCGCTAAGGCCGAAGCGTTGGCTGTACCGGCTCCGGAATTGGTGCGAATATCGGAAGAGTCCGTTAATGGTGAGCGAATCGTCAAGACCCGGCTGCGGTCGCCCCGGGAAGGCAATGGGATCACATTAATCGTTTCCAAGAAAGCGTCCCTCAAGGCAATCAACATGGAGGGTAAACCCATTTCTTTCAGTTCGAATACCGACAGGGAAAAGTATTGGTACTTTGGCTGCGTGAATCCTCCCCGTGACGGTTGCAACGTGGAAATACATTTGGGAGATAATAATCCAGTTGAGGTGATGATCCTTGACGAATCTTTTGGACTTTCGGCCGGAGGCGAGACCCTGATCCAAGCACGCGCTCCGCTGGCCGTGCCGTGCCGGGATGGCGATAAAACCATGATTTTGCGCCATGATAAACTATAGGAGAGAAGGAGATGCCGCCGATGATTCATTCAAGCATGCTTGATTTGGTCGGGCATACCCCCATGATTCGATTGAACGTACTAAACCACATTGATTTATACGTTAAGCTCGAATTTCTAAACCCGACCGGAAGCGTTAAAGATAGAGCCGCGGACCATATCATTCGAAAATTATTCGAACGGAAAGAGATCGATCCGGATACGACCTTGATTGAATCTTCTTCGGGTAATTTCGGAGTCGCGCTGTCCGCTTATTGCCGCAAATATAACTTGAAATTTATTTGTGTTATCGATCCCCATATTTCGCCCACCAATGAAATGTTGATTTCATCCATGGGCGGTATTTTGGAAAAAGTGACGGAACCGGATGAAAACGGCGGTTACTTGCTGACACGCATAAAACGGGTCCAGGAATTGCAGGTGAAAATTCCAAATTCGTACTGGGTTAATCAATATGCAAATCCTTATAATGCAGAAGCCTATTACCAGACACTCGGGAGGGAAATCTGCGAATGCTTGAATCCCATTGACTATGCTTTCATCGGAGTCAGTTCCTGCGGGACCATCGCGGGCGTATCGCGAAAAATCAAAGAAGTGTATCCGCAAGCCAAAATCATAGCGGTCGATATCGAGGGATCCGTCATTTTCGGCGGAAAGCCCAAGAAGCGGTATATTCCCGGAATCGGCTCCAGCAAGGTGCCCCTGATCCTGGCCCAAGCCCGGATTGATGAGGTCGTCATGGTGGATGAAGCGTTGACGGTTGCGATGTGCCATGAACTTTTGAACAATCATCAAATCTTTGTCGGGGGATCTTCCGGCTCGGTCATGGGAGCCATAAAAAAGTATTTTTCAGAAGAAAAGAATTTGGAATGGATCCGGTCGCTTAAGCGGAAACCGGTTGTAGTGACATTGTTCCCGGATCGGGGAGAAAGGTACGTTAATACTCTATACGACAAAAAATGGTGCGAGTGGTTTGCGGGCAAGGACCCATTCATGACCGCCGCTCTTCGGACTCCTAAAACGACAAATCCCGATGATCTTGACGATTTTTTCGAGAAAAAACAGGCAAGCACATGGCGCGCTCACATAGGCGAGCAGGAAGGATGAAAAATGCTTTATTTGGACGAAAAGGATGTTTTGGCGATTGGAATCAACTGGCGGCACACGATTGCGGCTGTTGAAAAAGCGGTCCGTTGTTTAAGCCGCGATGACTTTGCTCAACCGATCAAGCCCTATTTAAGGTATCGAGACCTCAAGAACCGGATCATTGCCATGCCGGCTTTTGTAGGAGGCGAGTTCAATATTGCCGGAATTAAATGGATTGCCAGTTTCCCGGACAATATTCATAAAGGGATTCCGCGGGCCCATAGCCTGATCGTTCTGAACGATGCGGACAATGGAAAGCCCGTAGCGGTTCTCAATACGGCATTATTGAGCGTTATCCGAACGGCGTCGGTCACCGGTTTAATGATTCAATACTTCGATCAGGCCAGGAATATTCAGGATGCTCGAGTGGGGATTACGGGTTGGGGGCCGATCGGACAATATCATCTTAAAATGTGCGCGGAAGTATTTGGGGCAAAGATATCCGGCTATTCCATCTTCGATTTAAAAGCGCCGGATTTGTCCGGGTTGAACGGCTTTTGCCCAGGCAAGGCGCATGCGGTAAAAAGCTGGGAAGACGCCTATCAGTCGGCGGATCTTTTTATGACCTGCACGGTTTCTAAAGAGTCCTATATCGATCGGAAACCGAAAGAAGGATCCTTGCAGTTGAATATTTCGCTCAGGGATTACAAGACCAGTGTTTATGAATTCATAAAAGAGTCCGTCATCGTGGACGATTGGGACGAGGTATGCCGGGAGAAAACGGATATAGAGATGTTTCATGAGGAAAAAGGGCTTCAGAAAGAGCATACCAAGTCCATTGCGGATGTCGTTGTTCATGGTTGCTTGAATGACTATCCCCGCCATCTTCCGATTATGTTCAACCCCATGGGCATGGGTCTATTCGATATAGCGATCGCCCACCATTATTACAACGAAGCCAAACGGAGGAATATCGGCATAAATTTATAATGGGTTCAAGAGAAAGATATACCATTCGCGGAGGAGATTATTCAGGAAACAAGGTCGTAATCAATGATCCGAACCGGGTAAGGTTTTTTTTGCATAGGGAAAAGGGACGGCTAAATCATGCATGAATAAGTTTTGATTGAGCCGGTTTTCAGAAAGACCGGGTTTTTTTGGGTTATTTAAAACATCCAACGGCTAAATAACAACAAGGAGGATTTTCTGAGTATGGAAGAGAAAGAAGACGTGACGATTTATAATGTGGTGGTGAACGGCGAGGAGCAATATTCCATTTGGCCGCAAGGCCGCGAAAACGCCTTGGGCTGGCGCGACGTGGGTAAAAGCGGGCGCAAGGAAGAGTGCCTGGCGTATATCAAGGAGGTTTGGACCGATATGCGGCCGCTCAGCCTGCGCAAGAAAATGGAAGAAATGGCCCGGCAAAAAGAAACGGGCAAGGAGGGTTGAGCATGGCGACCATGGGAAAATACTGCAAGGCGTATATGATTCCAAAATTGCAGGAATTTAAGGGTTGGAGCATGAAAGCGGAAAATGCGCGCAAGGAAAAACAAAAAGGGGCGGACGGCAAGGAAACAGAGGTTATCCGGCCGTTAACGGACAAGGATTTTCTTTATTTGCAGGAAAATTATACGGTCACCGACGGTATTTATAAAGATCAGAACATCATCTTTGACCAGGTAACGCCGGAATGGAAATCGTTCTGCGATGAGGTGCTCAAGTTCGAGATACCGGAATATGCCCGGGATACCGGAGGGGACAGTGCTTCGAAAAATTAGTACTATGTAATCTTTATTGCTTATAACTTAAAATGAATTAAGGAGATTGGATATGGACGAGTTGGTTCAAAAGTTGTCACAAGGCGATCATCCCGTTGTAACCCAGCGGTACAAAACAAGCGAAGAACTGAAACAAGCCATTGACCGGGATTATGTGTTGGTCAAATTTACGGATACCCGAGGCGGTACGGAGCTGGGAGTCAAGCTGGACAAGCAATTGAGCGATTGGGGAAAGGCCGATTTTGCCAAGGCGAGCGGCAAGGTGCATCTGGCCGGCGATCTGACCCTCAATTACGTAAAAGTGCGCTGCGTGGCCGATGTGGACCTGGCCACGTTGGCGGGCCAAGGACATCTGGAGATCAGGGAATAGTTCCTTTTTGGGCGCCTAACGAAACAATGCCTATTTTTATGGAATGGACTTTGAGTATTGAAAAGGGAGTTGCCCGATTGGGCAACTCCCTTTTTATGGACCGTTGAACGCTGCGGCTTATTTAGTGTAACCGGCGGTGAGCGTCACGTTGGCAAAAGCGGCATAAGCGCGGATGCCGATGTAGTAATAACCCGCCGAAGGCGCGGCTGTGGTGCAAGTTTCATTGTTGCCGCTTTTGTAGGGACGGCAGGTATAAGTTGAAGTCGTGGGTTTGGCTCCGACCCGGGTGTAGAGATCGGCATCGCCGGTGCCGCCCGAGATTTTTATGACCAGATTGGCGGCGCCGGCCGGAACATTGATTTTATGATAGAGCCAGGCGCCTTTGGCGGCTGAGAGACCAGTCACGGTCTGGCCGTTACTTAATTCGGTGACATTGTCGGAGGCAACGGTCACGGGCACGGTTTTGCTGTTGGTGGCGCTGACATTGTCGGTGACGGTCAGGGTGACGTTATACGTGCCGGCGGCCGCATAAGTTTTGACCGGGTTTTTGGTGCTGGAAGTGGTTCCATCGCCGAAATTCCAGGCCCAAGCCGTGACTGTTCCGTCAGGGTCGGTGCTGGTATCGGTGAAATTCACGGTCAGATTGCTGGACGTGTAAGTAAAGTTGGCCACGGGCGGCTGATTCACGGAACTATCGCGGATATAAAGAAAAACCGCGCTAAAAGCCCCCCAGTTGCCGGAAGCGTCTTTGGCGCGCACAAATAGAATATGGCGACCGATGCTCCAGCCGGTGGTGTTAACCGAAGCGGTGAGATTCTCGGTTACACTGTTGAAACTGCCGTCAGCGGCTGCCATGGCAATAGGTGCGTTGTTGTTCCAGGGCGGCTGGTCGATGAAGTATTGGGCTTCGTTGATGTTTTGGGAAGGCTCGGCGCCGTTGGCGGTGCTGTAGCGGTTGTCGCCGGTTGCGGCGGTCAAAGTCACCACGGTTCCGGCCGGGACGCCGGGAGCAGAACCGCCGGAGCTTAAAGCCAGGGTGTAGGCATCGGGTCCGGCCGGAATCAGGTATGGAGCGCGCACGACTTTGGCGGCGTAGATCAAAGCCGGCATGTTGCGGGGAATGATGGTGTTGGTGAAATAGGTGCAGGTTTCAAAAAAAGCAGTACCGAGTTCAAAGGTATAACTGGGCACGCCCAGTTCGCCGTAGCCCACGCCGTCAGTGGTGCCGTCGGTGGGATAGAGTCCGATCGCCTGTTGGGGCGTGTGCTGGTTCCAATAGGCGAATTTACGGCCCAGGGTTTGCAGTTGGGTCGCGTTGGGAGCCGGGGAACTGGTATGGCCCCAGGGCCAGAGCACCAGACGGCCGGAGGAGTGAATATCGAGATAAAGACCGGTGGTGTCATTGGCGGCCGGATCGGTGATGCCGGGTCCGCGGCGATCTTCGAAGTTCGCGCGCACATAGTTTTGCACGGCCTGGGTCTCGGGTTCGGAACCAGCGCTGGGGCCGCGATAGGTTGCGTCGCACTGGGCGCCGCTGGAACCGTTGCAGCAACCCCACATGAAACTGAAGTTGCGGTTCAGGTCGGCGCCGCGATTATTGCTGGTCGCGCCGCAATAGTTTTGATTGGTGTTTTTGCGCCAGGAGAGGCCGGTTTCCGCTTTTTTGCGGCCGTCCGGGTTGGTCTGCAGGAGCAGATGGATTTCATGGTGATCCAGAATCCAAGTGGCGTCGGCATCGGTTCCATAGTTGTTCACCAAGTATTCGGCAAAGCGGGTAACTAATTCCGCGGTGGTATATTCGCGGGCGTGAATGGCCGAAGTCATAAAAAGTTTGGGCTTGGGTCCCGCAACGGCTGAATTGGTCAACTTCAGGACCATCAGGTCATAACCGCCCAGACCCGCGCTTTTTTGCCAGGAATTGCCCACGTCGGTCCAACTCGCCAGAGTCGGGTAGTTGGTGACAATCGATTGCGCGGCAGCAAAAGTTTCTTCCACGGTACGGTAGCAGGTATATCCCGGGATGCCGGCGGCATAGGCCTCGAGCGGCATGAGCCGGCGGGGGTTCAGATAAGCATCTGCTTCCTGGAGGTTCAGCCATTCGATGCGGAATCCCAGACCTTGCAGGGTGGCGATCTCGGCTTGGGTCAAATGCATGACCAAATAGCCCGATTCGTATTTGGATTCCAGGGCCGGAAACGAGATGACGGCTTTGCGGGCCAGATCCAAATTGGGGAAAAAGGCCTTGACCACGACTTGGGTGTCGGAATCATTGGTCTGGGCTTTGGCATTCGGCAGAAAAGGCGCGGTAATGGCGCCG
>RPPU01000222.1 GCA_003819975.1 Desulfobacteraceae bacterium | reverse complement strand
GAGCCGTTCGCGCAGAAAGGCTTTAGCCAAAGCAGGAACCAGTTCCGCGCCGATCGTATTGGAGCCGTGGATTTTCAGCAGCACTTGCCGGGGTAAGGCGCCATAACCCATGAAACCGGGCAACACACTTCCGGGAGCGGTTTGGCGCCCGACTTCCGCGCCTTTGGGTTCGCTCGTTTGTACCGTAGAACGGACGGCCGATGCGGCGGAAGAATCGGAACCGGTTTTCGATCCTCTGGAAAGCCAAAAAATCACGGTTACCGAAAGGAGCACGATCAAGCCGCCCATTATCAAAGCATAACGGCCGAATCGTCCTTTTCTTTCCGATATTATTTTCAGATTTTTTATGGCGGTCTTGGCCGCCGGCTTCAAACCCAAACCCGTTTCCGGTGTGGCGGGCCGCTTTACTATTTCTTTCAACTCATGAATATCATGGATCGGCGGTCCCATAACGGCATTGACTTTTTTGGAAATCTCGACCGGCATTTTCAACGATTCTTCGGTGCCGGTTTCCGTTTGCGGACTTTCATCCCGGTATTTAGCGGCTTCCATCAATAATTGCCGGTAGTCCTTTTGAATGCTTACGGCTGCCGCGCCATTGGGCGGAATATCCTTAAATCGACCGTTCGACCAGGCTAAAATCCGGTAAAATGCCTCTTCCCCTTTTAGGTCGGGTAAAGCAGCATGGACGATCCGGCCGGCTCGGATGTCGATGCGTCCGCTTTCAGCACCGTGATAAACCAGGATGCTCTTGTCGAGACAACTCAGGCAGACCATCTGGATGTAATCCTGCAATTCGATTTTATGGATCGTTCCGGAAAAACCGCTGTCCGCCAGCACTTGTTTTAAAATTGCGATTAAACGGACCGGATCGATCGGCCGCCGGATGATACGCGCCACGCTGTCGGATGCTCGTGCCGCAGGATCGATCGTCGAATCCTGTTTGTCGGCCATTAAAGCGACCCGTGCGGTGCTGCAATGATAAGTAAACCATTTGGCAATATCGAATTTTTTTATTTTTTGCAGACCGGCATCCAGCAGGACCAAATCAAAAGCCTTGGACAAAAAAAGCTCCATGGCTTCGCGCAGGTTGGCGGCCATATGTATTTCAAACGGTTCCGATTCCAGAATGCGTTTCATTATAAGATTCCTTCGGGGATCGGCATCAATGATTAAAATACGTTTCATAATTTTATTTGCAGCCAAGTCTTCTTTTTACGGGCGACTCCTCTTTTTATTTTTCATATACTTTCTGCAGCTTATAAAGCGATTATGAAAATTGTATTTGCAAAGAGTTAAAATTGCGTTATGATTGGTAATCCGCTTAAAGCAGTTTCATGCGAAAAAAAACGGTTGGGGTCCGATTCTTAATCGAATCTTAACCGTTCGGAATAGGGCCCAAACGTTACCTGCTTTTTCCGCTTTTTTTGGTCCGTTCGCCTTGAGCCCTTCTCCGGACTCGGGATGGGCTTGTCGAAGCATGCGCCTAGTGGAGCAATAAATTCATCCTTCGACAAGAATCTCCTGAGCGCATGACCCCCCATTTCAAGCGGCACGAAATGGGTATTTGCGTCCGCACAATCATCGGTCGAAAATATTCCGGATGAACGGTCTTGATGTAAGGCTTTATGCTTTTCGGGAATACAACGAATTTTCAATCATACTTATTTTTTCCGGCGCTTTTCACTGGAACGTCTGTTCCGGTTGGCCGGAATTCATGTTCCGGCTCAAATCATTGCCGGAATGACGTCTTTTTCGATCCTATGTTTTTATAGGATCGAAAAAACATTGCATCATTTGGGCGCGCGCCATTCCGGCAATTTCTTTGCGTGAATAAGAAACGGCCGGGATCGGCTCAAGCACGCTCAGAGTGGCGGAAACGGATCGGACGGCTATTAATTGTTTAAGATGCGGAAAAAATGTCATGTCTCCGTAGTAACAGACTTTGGCATGGTTTTGCGTTGCAAACGGTTGCCCGTCGATACGATTGTATCTAAGATAAAGCGGCACGATCTGTACGTCCGATTGCTCGACGGCCGCAAACAGGGAAACCTTAAAGGGCAAGAGGCTCGATCCGTCCGAAGACGTGCCTTCCGGAAATAGGAGCACCGGCCGGCCGTCGGCAATCGTTTCGGAAACAGCCGCAATGTCGGCCGAAATTCTTTGGCGGTTGCGCCGTTCCACAAAAAGGCTGCCGCCGCATTTGCACATCAGGCCCAAAAAAAACATCTCTTCCACTTCCCGCGAGCTTATAAAATGGGCCGGAAAAACGGACGCGATCAATAGAATATCCAGATAAGAATAATGATTGCACACATAAAGGGTTCTCGAATGGGTTGGGATCCCATTCGACCTGCGGACTTGCAAATGGATGCCCAAAATGCGCAGAGCGATTCTGCAATAAAAGGAGGTGATCCGGATCAGAAGCCGCGCTCGTATTTTCCGCGGCAATAAAAAGCGGCAAGAACAACTCCCGATATAAAGACCGATCAACAGCCACAAAGCAAACATCTTCGAAAAGAGATAAACCATATTCGTCACTTGGGTTATTAGGCGCTCAGCTCGACTATATCGACATAGAATCGTAATGGTTTATTCCGGCGATCTCCCCGGTACTCCTGTTCCGGCTCAAACCGTTGCCGAAATTCATGTTTTTTGATCCAGTGCTTTTCAGGATCAAAAAACATTCAGAGATTATATTTCCGTTCCGCTTTTTTGCTCATTTTGCTCGTATCCAGCAGCGTGAAAAAATCCGCACAATGAAATTTACGGTCCAGAGCCGGCTCGCCGCAAATATGGGCGCCGACCCTGAGATAAAGCATCATCAGCGCCGGGATCATTCTTTTAATATCTTGCTCCGGTTTCTTCACCGACGTTTCCGTTAAATATTTTTCATCGGAAAATTCTTTTATCCTAAATTTTTTGAGCGGCCGAACTCGAAAAGCACCGGGAACAGGATACTGGGTTTTCAAATAGACATAAAGGTCGGCTATTTCCCGAATGTCCATGGTTTTAATACTGGAACAACCGAATAAATAACGCGCATCGGATAATCGGACATATTCGCTCAACCCTTTCCATAAAAGAAGCATCATGCCGCTGTTGCGATGTTTCCGGTCGACGCAAGCCCGGCCCAATTCAAGTTTGGCTCCCGGAAGTTTTAAAATCGCGCTGATATCAAATTCGGTTTGCGAGTAAAATTTCTTGGCGAAAAGCGTGGCGATCAGACGATAGGTGGCGATGCAATCGCCCGTATCCTTTTTAAAAACCGCCAAATGATCCGCAAACAAATCAAAGCGGTCCATGTCGATCTGTAAATGCTTTTCAATTTCCCGGTATTCTTTAAAAAAAACGTCATATCTTAACTTGAGAATTTTCTTGAGTTCTTCCCCGTTTTCGGCGGTTTTAACGACATAGTTCCCGTAATCGAATTGAAATCTGATCTTGGGGCGAAAATACTTGAGCCAGAGCACATGATCCTTGATCACGGTTGAAACGGCGGATGAAATTCTTTTTGTTTTTTTGGTCTGAGGAGACTGAAGATTGGGCATTTCGGCAAACATGAATCGCTCCTTTACCGGTCCGATTTTTCCTGCATTGCAAGGCAATGAGTTTATAATGACCGGTTGTTTATTGCGGAAACGTACACCCGAAAAATAATTATTGGATGAATACGCGATTAATTTTTCGTAAATAATCCGTGAATTTCGAGCTGCCTGCCGTTATGCAAACGAACTACCCTATGGCTACAACTCGGACCGGGACGATTTGATGATCCTATTTAAGGAGAAAATGGGGACCTGTACGACCAAACACGCCGTCATTGCCACCCTGGCGCTGGAATTAGGCCTTCCGGTCGTGAAAATGGTGGGCATCTATGCCATGACCGAAGAGATCGTAACCGGCACGGATCGAATTTTAAAAAAATACGGATTGCCGTATGTTCCCATGGTTCATTGTTTTCTTGAATACGGCCCCCATCGCGTTGATCTGACCGAAGGCAACCATAATGGAAAAAACAAACCCATTGAGAACTTCCTGTTCGCCGTCCCGGTGGCGCCCGCTATTTCCGCTAAAGAAGAATATCTGCTGTACCGAAAAGCATTTGAAAACCCTATCTTAAAACAGCCCGAGTTGCGGGGAATCGCGATTAAAACCGTCCTGAATGCGCGTATGGCCGGCCTGGAGCTCCTGAAACACAATCCGGGAAAACCGGACGGCATTATTCCTTAACTTAAAACTTATTATTTCCTTATCCAATCGCAACAGGTCATCTCTAATGTCTCCATGAATATTAAATTTATGGAGGCAAGAAAATGAAAGGAATTTTAAAACAAAGTTTATGGGTACTCTGCTCTTTTGGCATTATCGCCGCGACCGCCGTCGCTCAGGAAAAGGAATTCGACGGCACCCTGCGCATCGGCGGCTCGACCACCCTGCTGCCGGTCATCGCCGATTGCGCCAGTCAATTCATGGAAAAATACGACACCTGGAACAAAATCGATCCCAGCCTTCCCAATAAAAAAATCCTGGTCTTCGTGACCGGCGGCGGCTCCGGTTTCGGCATCAATGCCGCGATCAACCATACCGTTGAAATCGGCATGTCTTCGCGGGATTTAAAAGCCGAAGAAAAAACCAAATTGGGCGACTATCGGGAATTCCTGGTCAGCAAGGATTGTCTGGCCTTTGCGGTCAACAAAAAGAATCCCTTGGCTAAGTTGGACAATCTCACGGCTCAGGATATCGTCAAGATCTATTCCGGTGAAGCCAAAAACTACAGCGACGTTCGTAAAGACCTGGGCGCGAAACCGATTCTGGTGCAGATGCGCGACATGGCCGGCGGTTCGACCGAGATGATCAAAACGATGATTATGAAAAATGCAAATTTTACCCCGCATGCCGTGCAGGTCCCGTCGCAAGGCGCCAACTTGAAAAAAGTCGAAGCCAATGTTTCCGCCATCACTTATATTTCTTCGGTGATTGCTTTGCAGAGCGATAAGTTGAAAGTCTTTAAATATGAAGGCACGGAACCCAGTAATGCCAACGCCGTCTCCGGAAAATATACCTTGACCCGGCCGCTCATTCTCATCGTTAAAGGAACCCCTTCCAAAGCCGCACAACTCTTTATCGATTTTGTGCTGAATGACGGTCAGAAAATTATCGTAGAGCACGGCTATGTGCCGGTTAAGGAAATGAATTAGATCGTTCCATGAAAATGGTATTTTTAAAAAGTAAAAACCGTTTCGGAAATCAATCGCTCAGGGACCGTCTTTTCCTGTCCCTGAGTTTTTTTTCGTTGTCCTTGGGCTTGTTGATGCTGGTTTTGACCGTCGCTTTTCTTTTAAAAGAGACCGGTTTCCCCTTTTCCCGTGTTTTTCGTTTCGATCTGATTTTCAGCCCCGGTTGGAGCCCTTTGGCCGATCCGCCCGATTATCGCTTGGGCCATGCCTGGATTTCCTCTTTTTACATAACCGGTATCGGTCTCTTGATATCCATTCCCATCGGTTTCGGCATCGGTGTTTTTTCAGCCGAATTGGCTCCGCCTTTGATCCGTAAAATTTTGCAACCCGCCCTGGAATTACTGGCCGGCATACCCGCCGTGGTCTACGGCTTTTTCGGCTATGTCACCCTGGTGCGTCTGTTCGAACATTTTTTTGCTCTTTCCACGGGTGAAACCGTTCTGGCGGCCGGTATCATTTTGGGTGTGATGATGCTCCCCTTTATCGCGAGCACTTCAGCCGAAGCGTTTCGATCTTCTTTCGCGATTTATCGCGAATCCGTATTATCGCTGGGCGTGAATCAATGGACCTTGCTTTCCAAAATCGTATGGGTCCATGCTTTTCCCGGATTACTGGCGGCTGTCGCGTTGGGTTTTGCGCGCGGCATCGGCGAGACCCTGGCGGTTCTGATGCTTTCAGGCAACTCGGTGGCCGTGCCCCAATCGATTTTGGACAGAGCCCAACCGGTCACGGCCTTGTTGGCCACCGAATTGGGCGAAACCATGGTGCATTCCCCCAAATACCAGGCGCTCTTTTCGGCGGGCTTTATCCTTCTGATTATGGTTCTGATCGTTAATTTCGGTATTTTACTTCTGAAGAAAAAACTGTTTTCAAGGTTTTTTACGTCATAACATGAAAACGAAACATTTATTTAATAAAATTTATGTTCTGTTGGTCTGGTTTTGCGGTTTGATCGGTCTGATTCTCCCTTTTTGGATCGTGGGTTATTTGCTTTACCATGGAATCCGGGTGATTTCGCTCTCTTTTTTGTTCGACAGGCCCAGGGGATTTCCGCTGGGCAGCAGTGGCGGCATTTTTCCGGCCCTTCAGGGCAGCTTCAGCCTCATCTTGATCGGTCTCCTGATTGCTTTGCCCGCGGGAATCGGCGGAGCAATCTATTTGGCCGAGTTTCTGAAAAATCAACGTTTTAAAAGGACCGCCCGGTGGATCATCGAATCCATGGCCGCCGTGCCCTCTATCTTATACGGACTTTTCGGTTATGCTTTTTTTGTGGTAACGCTCTCCATGGGCATATCCTTGTTGGCCGGCGGTTTGGTGCTGGCCATGGTGATGTTTCCGATTATCCTGATCACGAGCCATGAAGCCTTGGAAGCCGTGCCCTCCGAATATCGCGAAGCGACCTTTGCCCTGGGAGTCGATCGGACCGAATGGATTCTAAAAATTCTATTGCGAAAGACCTGGAGTCGCATACTGGCCGGCGTCGTGCTGGCCGTGGGACACGCGGTGGGATCCGCTTCACCGGTGCTCTTCACTGCTTCGGTCTATTACACGCCCGGCGGTTTCAATCTTTTTCATCCGGTAATGACCCTGCCGACCCATTTGTATTATCTTGTTGCCGAGGCGATATCGTTCGATCAGGCCTACGGCACTGCTTTAATTCTGGTGCTCGGGCTTTTCGTCTTTAACATTGCCGCAATGATTCTAAGGAGGTATTTGAAGGAATGAATGATCCTCAAAATGACGCCGTCTTATCCGTCGAAAACATCAGTGTCGGTTATGGAAACGGTTCCATTCTTAAAAACATTCATGCGGAGTTCGCCCGGAACAAAGTGACCGCCTTAATGGGACCTTCGGGCTGCGGAAAATCGACCTTTTTAAGAGTGCTCAACCGGACCCTGGAATTGATCCCGGGTGCGGTCATAAAAACCGGAAAAGTTTACTATCACGGCCGGGACATTTATAGCCCGGATATGGACGCCCAGTCCGTCCGTACCCGAATCGGCATTGTCCAGCAACGACCTTTGCCTTTTCCCATGTCGATCCGCGAGAATGTCCTTTTCGGCGCCCGTTTTCATAATAAAGTGAATAAGCATAACCGGAAAGAATTCGTCCGTCAGTTACTTGAAAAAACCGGCCTCTGGGAGGAGGTGGCGGAACGCTTGGATTCGTCGGCCGGCGGCCTTTCCATCG
>RPPU01000221.1 GCA_003819975.1 Desulfobacteraceae bacterium | reverse complement strand
TCTGGGTTTGGAGGGGCCGGTCACGGTCAATGAAGGCGATGTAGTAGTGGACGGTTCGGGCAAGGTCACGGTGGATGGCGCCGAAGTGGGCCGCCTCAACCTGGTCCAGTTTGCAGATCCCAAAAAGCTGGTCAAGACCAATATGGCTCTTTTCAAGAATCCCGATCCCGACAACAATCAGGAAAAACCGGCGGACGATACGGTCCGGATCAAACAGGGGTACGTGGAGTTTTCCAACGTGGATGTGATCGAGGAAACCGTGGACATGATCGATTGCCTGCGGGCTTATGAGAGTTACCAGAAAGCCATGCAGACGTTGGATGGAATCGACAACAAAGTGATCAACGACGTGGCCAAATTAAGATAGGTCTTGTTTGTTCTTTTAAAACCGAATCTTGTTCTGCTTTGATGATGCCTCTTAAATAATGGAGTTATGACCATTGCGATATCCTGATTTACGGCCGACAAAGATCAAGCCTCCCACCTCCCGTCTTGTCAGCCGGCGTCTTTAAGAGGCATCATCAAGGCAGAAGAAGGCAATATTAGGGATTTAGGCTGAAGGCTGTAGGCTGTTAGCAGGAAGAGAGACAACCTAAACAAAGTTCATAGTTCACAGTTCACGGTTATGAAACCAGGGGTTTAGGCTGAAGACTGTTAGCGGGGAAAGAAACAACTACAAGACGTGAAAGGCGATGCGTAGAGACATAATTGTCTCTACGGTGGCAAACGTGAAAAGCAAAAACGAGAAAATCGCAACCCGGCAACTTCCTCTTTCGATTTTAGGTGTTTTAAATTTTTTTTAAAACGTTGGGTTATCAGCAGATAAAATAAACCGAATACAAGTAGACCAACGCAAGGGAGGGTAGAAAAATGATTAGAAGTCTTTGGACCGCGGCTTCGGGCATGTCGGCCCAGAAATTAAGCATGGATGTGATCGCCAACAACCTGGCCAACGTGAATACGGGCGGGTTTAAGAAGAGCCGGGCCGATTTTGTGGATTTGCTTTATCAAAACCTGCGCTCGCCCGGCGGCGGCAGCGGCGGCGGCGCCGAGATCCCCGGCGGCATCCAGGTCGGCATGGGTACCCGGCCGGTTTCGGTGCAGAAGATTTTCTCCCAAGGCGATTACACGCCGACCCAGAACCCCATGGATATCGCCATCGAGGGCAAAGGGTTTTTTAAGGTCCTGAGCAGTGGCGAAGAGCTGTACATGCGTTCCGGCTCTTTCAAGACCGACAGCGAGGGTTACATGGTCACGTCCGACGGCGACCGTTTACAGCCGGAATTCAGCATTCCGGCGGAAGCGGTCAGTTTTACCATCGGCCCGAACGGCATGATGGAGGCGATGTCGGCCGACGGCATTACCGCGCTGGCCACCAGCCAATTGACTCTTTACAATTTCGCCAACCCGTCCGGCTTGCTCAGCGTGGGCGGCAATCGTTTTCGGCCCACGACTGCTTCGGGCACCGCGACCGAGGGCAACCCGGGCGTAGCGGGCATGGGGACCATTGCGCAGGGATTTCTGGAGATGTCCAATGTGGATGTGGTGGAAGAGATGGTCAATATGATCACGGGGCAGCGGGCGTATGAGATCGCTTCCAAGTCGATCAAGGCGGCCGATGAAATGATGTCGATCGCCAACAATATTAAGCGGTGATGTTTTATTGATCCTGAAAATCCAGGATCAAAAAAACATGAATTCCGGCCCGGGAAGGCCGGAATAAGACGATACCGGGTAAACGATTTAAAAATGATGTTTTTCTTTATCAACACCTAATAGCCGGTATCCTAAAAGCAAGAGGCATTATGAGAAACCCAAAAAACATCCATCAAGAGCTAATTGTAGGCGGCCTGCTGGTCTTGGCCGTGTGCTTGTGCGGTGCGACGGTCCAAGGTCTGGAGGTCGTTTTTAAAAAAGAAGTCACGGTCAATGAAGATACGATTCTTTTAAAGGATATTGCGGTTTTGAGTCCGGCCGACGACGGAAGCGCGGCGCGCTTGGGAGCCCTGGTTGTATCCGCGGCGCCGGCGCCGGGAGAAGTCTTGACCTTGAACCGGCCCTTCCTGCAATATCGGCTCGGCCCGGCTGTTCAGGCCGGCGCGAACGGGCAGACGGTTTGGCCGGAAAACGTGATCGTGAAAAGAACGGCCCAATCGATCAGCATCGAACAGTTTGAGGAGATTTTTAGGGGATATATCCGCAAGAACGCGCCCTGGAAGGCGAGCGAAATTTTTTTCGCGCGCATCAGCACGCCCGGAATCATCACCTTACCCCAGGGGCGGTTGGCGGTGGAAGTTCAGGAACGATCGGGCCAGGGTTATTTGGGTCATGTTTTTTTAACGGCCCAGGTAAACGTGAACGGGAAGACCGTCCGAACCATTTCCTTGTCCGGAGAAGTGCTGCTGCAAAAAGAAGTCATTCGCGCGGCGCATAAGATCGACCGCGGCGCCGTCATCACCAAGGAGGATCTGACCTTGGCGCTGGAGAAAATCAAAGATGTGCGCCCGGAATCCAATCCCCGCTGGGAAGATATCGTGGGCAAGCGGGCGACCCGCCATATCCAGTCGGGCCAGATTCTGACCGTAGCGATGATGCAGGATATTCCCATGGTGCAAAAAGGCAAACAAGTCGTGATCCGGGCCGACAACGGGTTGATTACGGTGACGACCCTGGGAATCGCCCAGGAAAACGGGCAACAAGGCGATCAGGTCAAGGTGATCAATGTCGGCAGCGGTAAAGAGATCCTAGCCACGGTTGTCAATCCGGGGATGGTCACGGTCCATTTTTAAGGGAGGGTATCATGAGCAGAGATCCGATCATTCAAGCAAAGGGGTATTCCATGATCCAGCGGGCTATGATGAGCATAGGCATTGTTCTTGCAACCTTTATTCTGATGAGTTGCGCCACCATGGAAAAAATTAACCTTAGAAAGCCGGAAACCCTGCCTGATTGGGCGGCCCGGAAACCGGCCATTGCCACCATGGCGACCCGAATCAATCCGGATCCCGCGGCCGGGGCCAGTCTTTGGAATGAAAATTCTTATCAGGAATTCAGCAAGGATATGCGGGCTTTCCGTGTAGGGGACCTCGTAACCGTCAGTATCGTGGAAACCTCCCAAGCCTCTAAAAAGGCCAATACCAAGACCGGCCGGGAGTCATCCATTGACGCGGGCATCGATAATGCCTTTGGCTGGGAAAATAAGATCAAAGAATTGACATCCTTGGGTAACGATAAGGTGAGGAGCGGGTTAAATCTGAGCAGTTTGGCCAAAGGTTCAATCACAAACAGTTTTGACGGGTCGGGTGAAACCAGTCGCAATGAAAGCATGACCGCCTCGATCACCGCGCGGGTCGTGGATGTGATGCCGAACGGCAATCTGTTCATTCAAGGCGTGCGCGAGATCAAGGTCAATAATGAAGAGCAGTTTATCACCCTTTCCGGTTTGATCCGGCCGGTGGATATCTCGCCCGATAACACGGTCCTTTCCAGTTATATTGCCGATGCCAAGATCAGTTATTCGGGCCGGGGCGTGGTCAGCGACAAGCAGCGGCCGGGCTGGCTGATGCGGGCCATCGATTTTGTCTGGCCGTTTTAGAGGAAAAAAACATGAACGTACTCAGCAAAGGGATGACGATCGGTTTGGTGCTTCAATTGGGCGTGTTTCTGCTTGGGTTTTGCCCGGCGGCATCCGCGGCCAGGCTTAAAGACATTGCTTCCTTAAAGGGCACCCGTTCCAATCAACTGGTGGGCTATGGCCTGGTGGTCGGTTTAAACGGCACTGGCGACGGAACCGGGACCAAGTTCACGGTACAGTCGTTGGTCAATATGATGGAACGTCTGGGCGTGCATGTGAGCAAAGACCAGGTCAAGGTTTCCAATGTGGCGGCGGTGATGCTCACGGCCAATTTGCCGCCTTTTGCCAGGGTAGGGAGCAAAGTGGATGTGTTGATTTCTTCGATTGGCGATGCCAAGAGCCTGCAAGGCGGGACCTTGCTGATGTCGCCTTTGCGGGGGGTGGATAATCAGATTTATGCCCTGGCCCAGGGTCCGCTGTTGGTGGGCGGTTTTGCCAGTTCCGGAGCGTCGGGCGGGGGTGTTTCCAAAAACCATCCCACGGTCGGCAATATCCCCAACGGCGCCTCAATCGAGAAAGAGATTCCTTTTGATTTTCAACAGCTCGATGATTTGGTCATTGCCTTGAACCAGCCCGATTTCACCACCGCCACCCGGGTGGCAACGGTCATCAGCCAGAATCTGAAAGATGTCAAGGCCTTTCCCAGCGACGCCGGCACCATCCGGATCAGGCTGACCGAAGAACAAAAGACCCGCGTGGTTAGCCTGGTGGCTTCCCTGGAACAGTTGCAAATCGAGTTGGATAGCCGGGCCAAAATCGTATTAAACGAACGCACCGGTACGGTGGTCATGGGCGAAAACGTGCGGATTTCCGCGGTGGCCATTGCCCACGGCAACCTCAGCGTGCAGATCAAGGAAGAGCAGAACGTGAGTCAACCGTCGCCCCTTTCTTCGGGCGGGCAGACGACCGTGACTCCGGAGAGCAAAGTGGAAGTGAAAGAAGACGATAAACGTTTGATTCTGATGTCGGGCGGCGCCACCCTCGGGGATCTGGTCAAGGCCTTGAATGCCGTGGGCGTATCGCCGCGGGACTTGATCACGGTTTTTCAGGCCATCAAAGCCAGCGGTGCTTTGCAGGCGGATTTGGAGATATTTTAGGGGAGGAAGGGTGCAAGGGTGAAGGAAAAGGATGAAGGATGAAGGATGAAGGAAGCAAGAAAGTAAGAACGTAAGAACGTAAGAAAGTAAGAAAGTAAGAAAGTAAGAAAGCAAGAGAGCGAGAGAGCAAGAGAGTGAGAGAGTGAGGGCAAAGGTGAAAATCCGCCTTCGGAAGACCTTCGGCGGACAAGCGTGAGAATAAAAAGAGAGTAAAGGGAAAGATGACCGGAGGAGAGGCCGGGAGAATAATAGAGAGATAGGGAGCAAAGAAGAAAGGGAGGGGGTTCTTAATGACAACGGAGATCAATCAGAGCCGGTTCATCGGCACGATCAATCCTCTGGAACAGCGCGACCGCAAGTTGCGCAAAGCTTGCGAGGATTTTGAATCGGTTTTCACCTACCAATTGCTGCGGAGTATGCGCGCGACCATCGATAAATCAGGACTGATGAGCGGCGGTCAAGGCGAAGAGATTTATGAAAGCATGTTGGACCAGGAGTTGTCCAAAAATATGATGGGTGGGGGACCCAACAGCCTCGCCTATGCGCTTTATCAACAACTAAAAGGCATGGACAACCAGGGTCCGGAAGGTTTGCCGGGGTTTTCAAATTCGGGGCAGCCCCTCCGGCCGGTGCCGGGAAATGTTGTTTCCGGATTCGGTTGGCGCAAAGATCCTTTTAGCGCAGAAGACAAGTTCCACTATGGCATTGATTTGAAAGCGGAAAGCGGTACGCCGGTCAAAGCGGCCCTGGCCGGCCGGGTGCTGGTCAGCGAATATCAAGAAGGGTATGGGAATATGGTGTTGCTGGATCACGGCAAGGGGTTCAGCACCCTTTATGCCCACAATCAGGAAAATAATGTCCAGGTTGGGGCCTGGGTGGAAAAGGGCGTCATGATCAGCAAGGTGGGCTCCAGCGGCCGCAGCACCGGCCCCCATCTGCATTTTGAAGTGCGTAAAAACGGACAATATTTGGATCCCGCGGAGTTTTTACCCGTTGAACAGGCTCTTTTATTAAAGGAATGAGACTTAAACAGGGTAATAGGCTGATTTTAGCGATTTCAGGTTTTAGTCGATAAGTCAGATAAGAGCGGAGTATAGGGTTCCGCAAGATGAGACCCTATATTGTAGCGGATAGAAAAAGAAACGCGCCATATCGCGTTATAATCGCAAGCTCGATAGGCTTGAACCATAAGGAATAAATCCATGGAAACTTTGCATGAAAAAATCACGGCCGGATATCAAAAAGAGGCGGCGCTCTTCCAGGATCTTTTAAATTGCCTGGACCTGGAACGGGACAACCTGATCAACCTGAACCTGGAGAACTTGTGGGGGGTTATGGAAAAGAAGCAGGGCCTTTTGGAATCCATTGAAGGGGTCCAGGGTGAGATCAAAGGTTTATTGGCCCAAGATGGAGAAAAACAACCGGTCTCAACGGCTGACCGGTACGCGCTCACATCCCTCTCCGCCCGGGTCACCCATCTGAAAGAAGAAGTGCGTTCGCGCGTTAAGGATAATGTGCTTTTTATTCAGGAAACCCTGGGTTTTTTTGACGAGCTGGTTCAAATTTTTATGTCCAGCGGGGAGATCGGGCAAGCCTATGGTCCCGGTTTGAAAAAAGCCGGAAATTACTCCCCCTTGATTTTATACAAAGAGGTCTGATTATGAGCGGCGTCGGTTTGGTTTTAAATGTGGCTAAGGAAGCTCTTTTGACTCAAAGGGGCGCCATTGACATCATCAGCCATAACATCGCCAATGTCAACACCCCCGGTTATTCCAAGCAATCCCCGATTCTGTCGGCGATTGAGGGCTCGCCCTATGCCGGTAAAATCTTCGGCCGTGGATGCAGTCTCGATGAGGTATTGCGCAACACGGACAGCTTTGTGGAGAACCGCTTAAGGGAACGCGGGTCCGAACTCTCCTCCATGAAAGAAAAAGAGATTTATCTGAGCACCATAGAGGGCCTTTTCAGCGAAAACACGGAGAACGGACTCAGCACCCAACTCGTGGATTTTTGGAACGCCTGGTATGATCTCAGCAATAACCCTTCCGGGATTCCGGAAAGGGAGATCATCTATGAACGCGGTGTGCTCTTGGCCCAGGCTTTTCAGGGTCTTTCCTCGGACTTGACCGAAATGCAGCAGGAGATCAACCATACCCTTACCGCCACGCTTGAAAACATCAATGCGCTGACCGCCAAGATCGCAACCCTGAACGGGCAAATCGTGGGCATGCAGGTCATGGGGGAGGCCAATGACCTCAAGGACCAACGCAACCAGTATGTGGCCCAATTGGCCGAATATATGAACATCAAGGCCTATGAGAGCGAAGACGGCAACATGACCGTCAGCACCGGCCGCGGTTATTTGCTGTGCTGCAAGACTGAAAATTACTTGTTAAGTCTGGATGACGACCAAATCGACTGGGAAAGTTCGGGCACCGGCTCGGTAAACATTACGGATACGATTACGGGCGGAAAATTAGGGGGCTGGCTGGATGTGCGGGATGTGACGATTCCCAAGTATCAAGCCGATATGGATGAGATGGCCAAAGCGATCATCTGGCAGATCAATCAAGTCCATAGCCTGGGTGTGGGTTTGAACGGTTTTACCGATGTGACCAGTACGGATACGGTCACGAATCCGGCGGCCGCATTGGGCGTGGTTGGTTCGGGCTTGAGTTATTATAATAAGGTCCAGGACGGATCTTTCCAGGT
>RPPU01000220.1 GCA_003819975.1 Desulfobacteraceae bacterium | reverse complement strand
TGAATTGGTTCGTGAAAAGCGGGGCCCATATCGATCTGCCGGTCTTAAAAATGTTTTATGATCTGCTGCTCACCGTTCTCCTGCCGACCGTCCTGGGCCAAGTGGCCCGTCCTTTTGTGAAAAACAAACTCTTGCCGTATAAGAAGCATTTTTCAATCGTCCAACAATGTGTGGTGCTCCTGATTATTTTCAATGCCGTCGCCAGTTCCACCGATCGCATTCTCCAGGCCGGCTCGGCCGTGATTCTGGTTATCGTCTTCATGGTCTTGTTGCATTCCCTGATTTTGGCGATCAACTACGGCCTTTCCAAAGGCATGCGTCTCGACCGCGCTTCGACCGTCGCGTTTACCATTCATGTATCGCAGAAAACCCTGACCGTCTCCTACCTGGTGTGGGCCGGCTATTTTGCCGTCGCTTATCCCCTGGCGCTCATTCCGGCCATTGCTTACCATTTGACCCAAATGATCATGGATACGGTCGTAGCCGAAAAATTCCGCATTGCGGCCGAACGGGCCGAGAAAACGGCCTGAAAACGCTCGTCAGGCGCGTTGCATTGGAAAAGACAGGATTCATTATTCGATGTTCGATATTCGTTATTCGCCTTTTTAAAAAGCCCATCGTTCTCCTGTTCTCAGGTTCTCACATTCTTACGTTCTCACGTTCTCACGTTCCTCCGTTCTTACGTTCCTCACTTGTACGGATTCACCCCATATCCATAAATGATTATTTTGCGCTCGTCGATCAATGACCAGCCGTTTTTCCAATCGTATTCCTCATACCCGGCCGGCATGGGATTGATGCGGATCACGCACATGCCCCGCACCGCATTGCCGGCATTATGATCGATGTCGTTGCGGTAATCCCAGCCGTCGCCGTAAACCTTGGATTTGATGCTGCGGTCCGGCCGGCCCGGTTTTGTGGGATCGCCCGTCACATTCCTTTGCGGAGTGATCAGGCGGAAAGGGCCTTCGCCCTGTAACATTCCGGTTCCTTTTTCATAAAATGCTTTGCTCAAATCTTGGCCGTCGCGCAAATAGGCCACCTGCAGCCAAAGCGGATTCGCGATCTCGCTCTTATCCGCAATTCCTTGCGGCAATCGATTCGGATAAACCGTAAACTGCGCTTCCGGATCCTTGATCGATTTCGGCTCCAGGTAAAAGAAACCTTTTGGAAACGGTTTCAGGATTTCTTCCATGCTGTAATCGACGCTGAAGCCATCCGGAGCAAAGACCGTGATACCGGCGGCACCCGCCGGTGTAATGCCGGCCGCCGCGAGTAAATCTTTAACCAATACTCCTTTATAAAAAGCATATTCGTCGTTCTTTTGCTTGGTGGCGTTCATTAACAAAAACTGCTCATGCATCGGCAAGGCCTTGATCCGGTCGAAGCTGAACGTGTAAACCGGCGCCAGAATCTGTCCGGGTTTGCTGGAGGGATCGCCCGGATAGCGCAAAGCTTCTATTTCCTTCAGATTGGAATATCCGTCTCCGTCCGCATCCTGCTCCGCGATCGCCCGCAGGGCCGCTGCATTCCTGCCAGCTTTTTTATAGGCCAAACCAAAGGCATTGAGCGTCTCTTCGAAATTCTTGGGTACCCCGGTTTTGTATTTGGGGTTCGGGAATTCCCTAAGGTGGCAATAACCGCAGGCATTGTATTCTTTTTCCGTATCGGTCCCCGCGACTCCGGCCCGGTGGCAGGTCTGGCAGTCGTCCAGCCGGGTGCCTACGGTCTTCTGAAAGGTCTGCACGAAATGATTGGCGTCCGCATCGTTGGTATGCCCCGAATAGGCCCGCGACGAAACGACCTGCGGATCGCTCAAGGAGGAAAAAACATAAAAAATAGTAAAAATTAACAACCCTGATCCGATGAAAAACCGTTTTTTAAGCATAGAGCACCTCACATTATAAAATAAAGAATAAACCACGGAACACACGGAATACACGGAAAATATTAACGATTCTTAATCATTTTTTTCTATTCCGTGTATTCCGTGTGTACACAATTTTGTGTTGCTTAAAATTGTTCCGTGGTTTATTCTTTCCATTCCGTGTATTCCGTGTGTACACAATTTTGTGTTGCTTAAAATTGTTCCGTGGTTTATTCTTTCTATTCCGTGTGTTCCGTGGTTAATATTCCTCAATATTTCACGAATTCAAAACCCTCCGGCGGCAGATGCTTCAGGATCCGATCCACGTCCGCGTCGCTTAAAACATAATGATAGAATGCCGCATAATACTCCTTGACTTCCCGGGTCAGATCGATATCCCGGAACAAATCCGGATGGAACAATTTGGCCAGGTACAGTACGAACAAAACCGCTTCACTGCTGCCGTGACCCCATAGAAAAACCCCTTGTGGATTGACGAATACTTTCCGGTCCTTTACCGCCTGAATGCACTGCCAACGCGGATCCCGCAAAATGGCGTCCGGCGACGTGAAACTTTCGATCAGAATCACATCCGGGTTCCAGGCGATCACCTGCTCCATGGAGGCGTCCACGAAATTCGCGTTTAAGTCTTTAGTGACAAACGAGCCCCCGGCTATTTCGATCAACCACTGCCCCGGAGAATTACGACCCTGGGTCGCGAAGACATTGCGTCCGCCCACATAATAGACCTTGGGTCTTTTATCTTCCGGGATCTTGGAGGTGACCTTGAGAATCCGGCTGATCTTTGCGTCATAATAGGCGCAATACTCCTCGGCGATTTTCTTGGCCTTTTCACCCAATACTTCTCCGTAAAATCTTATTTCTTCTTTATTGTTTTGCAAAAAGGCTTCGATGGTGGTCGCCGCATTGGAAGCGGCATAAGGACAAACCACGGGAATGCCGGCTGCCGCCATTTTTTCGGTTTGCTGGGGCCACTGCCAATAGAAGACCAGGTCCACTCCCAGGGTCAGGATCCTTTCCACATCCGGATCGCTGTAAGATTCCATGCGGGGCATCTGCTTCAATTTGGGATTCAGCTTTTGCGACCAGGGCGGTTGGATAATGGACATGACCGTGACCCTATCGGCCGCGCCCAGCAAAAAAACTTTTTCATAGGAGGGCCCGAAAAAACAGGCGATTTTTTTCGGCTCGACCGGAATCCGGACCGTTTTTCCGTTCCGGTCCGTAATGGTCCGCATAGCCGGCTTCTGATCCGCGGCCCGGCCGGGCAAGACCGACAGCGCCATGACCAGCAATACGCTTATGACCCAATGACCGAATTTTATTCTCACATTCACACCCTCACGCATTCTTACCTTCTTACCTTCTTACCTTCTTACCTTCTTACCTTCTCACGTTCTCACATCGGTTTCACCCTTAGCCCCTTGGACCCTCGACCCCTTGAACCCTTTTCCCCTACTCTTCTTCTTTTCTCCAGATAAATCCAAAACCCGGAATCGTCGTTGATGATGTCGCACCGCACCGCACCGGCCTTACGCAAAATATTCTTGAAGACCTTTTCGTGCATTTTCCCGTATTTTCTTTTAGGACGACTATCCTTTTGTCGACCCCGTTTTACCATGGCTGCGCGATGATGCTTCATCATTGCTTTTCCGATTTGCGCATCCAATTTGGCGTTGCCGGCCCCGCCGCCAACATACGCTTTGCCGCCCGGCTCCAAGACCCGCACGATCTCTTTGAAAGCCAAAACCTTGTTTTTCCAAAACCGCATGGAGCCGCGACTCACCACGAGGGCCGCGGAATTCTTTTGAAAAGGAATGCGATGTACATCCGCCAACACCGGCTTGATTTTCTGCTCCAGGCCGCGGGCTTTAATGTTCTTTTTGGCGATTTTGAGGATCTCCCAGGCAAAATCCACGGCATAAACTTTCAACCGGGTTCCGCGGGTCATGGCCATACCCAAATGGCCCGGCCCGCTGCCGATATCCAGGCAGACCCCTTGCTTGATGCCGCAGCGTTTCTTGATCTGCCCGGCGATCACCGGATAAATCGGCGCGAAAATCTTGGCCGCTACTTGACCGTAGTCCTTGGCTCCGTCGGGGCTGAATTTGACCCCTTTTTTAAAATTCGGTTTCACCATATTTTAGCCTGTTAATCCTGTCTGAAAGTTTTCCTATAGTCTCAATACCCACAATCTATTCCCTTAACCTATTTCGAAAGCTATTATAAAACTTAGCGTTCGCCAACCGTGAACCGTGAACCCTGAACCTTTTAACCTTAGTTCTGCCACGTCCCGCTTTCAGTCTTAATCAGCAAATACGCAAAAAACGGCGCGCCCACAAAAGCGGTCAAAACCCCGACCGGCACTTCGCCGCCCGGCAAGGTGCGCGTGAGCGTATCCATATAGAGCATAAACAACCCGCCCAGCACGGCCGAGAACGGTATTAGGACATCGTGATCCGGACCCACTATCAAGCGGGCCATATGCGGCACGACCAGGCCCACCCAGCCGATATTGCCGCAAGAAGCGATCGCCGCCGCCACGATCAGAGTGGCGAGCAGAATATAGATGATGCGGGCTTTGCCCACATCCACGCCCAAAGTCCGGGCCTCTTCATCGCCCAGAGCCAGGGGGTTCAGCCACCAGCGCACCAGATAAATGCCGAGAAGACCGCCGCAGATCAGTATAGCGCCGCGCAGGGCGTCGGTCCAGATTACTTTATTGAAACTGCCCATGGTCCAGAAAACGATCGCCGGCAGCTGCAGATAGGGATCGGCCTTAAATTGCAGAAAAGCGACCCCGGCCATGAACAGAGCCGAAACAATCACGCCGGCCAGAACCAAACTGGTCACGGAATTGCCGCCGCGCCGGCCGATCTGGTAAGCCAGGATAACCGCCGCCAAACCGCCGCTGAAAGCAAAGAGCTCAATGGCCAAAGCCGAATCGCCGATCGTAATAATGGCCAAAGCCGCTCCAAAACTGGCGCCGGAAGTAACCCCCAGGATGCCGGGCGAAACCAAAGGATTGCGAAAAAGGCCTTGAAAAACAGCACCGGCCGTGGACAGGGCCGCGCCCACCAGCACCGCCATCAGAATGCGCGGGAGACGCACGGACCAAAGCACCATAACCGGCGGCGGCAAATCAGAGGGGATCTCCCCGCGGACCGCGGAAATAATATATTGCCAAAGCATCTTTATATCGATGCGAAAATGCCCCAGACAAAGGGCCAGCAACATGCTGACCAACAGCAATCCCAAGCCGGCGGCAATAATGAGTTTGGTTCTTCTTTCCAAAGCGAATAACCTTTACCTGATACGCCAAAGATTAGCAGACGTGAATAGGCGTTGAAAAACTATTTACCGCGTAACCGTCAACCGTTTACCACTAAGACTCCAAGACACTAAGATTTTTCATTCATTTCTTTGACTTTGTGTCTTGGTGTCTTCGTGGTGAAAAATCATCTGACCGGAATCACCATTTTCCCGTTTTCCGCCGTATGTTCGATCCGTACTTTCAAGTCATAGACTGCTTCCAGCATGGCCGGCGTAAAAACCGTTTCGCCGGGTCCGTCGCCCAGCACGCGCCCCGCTTTCAGCAGAATCATCCGGTCGCAATAGCGCGCCGCCAGGTTGGGATCGTGCAAGGTGATCAGGGTGGCCAAGTGCTTGCGGCGCGTCACTTCCCGGATCTTGTCCAGGATCAAAAACTGATTTTTAAAATCCAGATGGGCCGTGGGCTCGTCGAGCAGCAAAATCCGGGGATCCTGAAAAAGCGCGCGCGCCAGCAGGACCATCTGGCGCTCGCCGCCGCTCAGTTCGTTAAACCGCCGGTCGGCCAGATGTTCCGCGCCCAGATCTTTTAAGGCCAGGCGCGCCTCCGTATAGTCCTGACCGGACGGAACCCCCAGCATGCCCAGTTTGGCGGCTCGGGCCATGATGACCATTTGCAGGACGCTGAAGGCGAACACGACCGTGGTTTGCTGCGGCACCATGGCCATGAATCCCGCGATCTCCTTGCGCGAAAGCCGCGCCACTACGCGCCCATCGGTCAGCACCCGGCCTTGTTGCGGTTGCAGCAAGCCGTTCAATAATTTCAAGAGCGTGGTTTTGCCGGAAGCATTCGGCCCCAGCAGCCCATGGATAACCCCGCTTTGAACCTTAAAAGCGATTTCGCTTAATATCGGTTTTTCCCGGTAGGAAAAGCTGAGATCTTCCACGGTCAACATGAACGGCTCCGGGTTAAGTTCTTAATTCGGAAATATCGACAAAAAATGGTCGCTGGGAAAGAAGGCATCATCACCCGCTTACGATCCTATAAACTTGTATTTAAGCGATCGCCTATTTTTCAGAATCGATAAAATATTTTCATTCAAATGAACTTCCCCTGGTATTTTTCAACCTGTTCTCAATAAGAACCTATCTTATCTGACATAACCCATCTTCTTTGTCAACGCCTATATATGCCTCCCAAGCGGATAGGCACAGCGGCCGCGGCGTGTCCCGTTTTTAAAAAAAGCCGAATTTGACGTGATTTCTTGAAATTTTCGGCAAGCGGACGAATCAAAGAATCTCGTTGACAACCTGGCCGGGCCTCTGTTATCAACCCTGCATATATCAAATTTTATATATTAAATTTGATGTTAAAAAAGTTCAGAATGGTGAACAATGCATGCCGGATAAATTAAAAGCGCATGAAATCCTCCGGGAGACCCTTGCCTATCTTCAATTTTTATATAAACAAGAAGGCTTGCAACCCGGCGCTTTGCAGAATATCGGTTTGAAGCCCCAATGGACCGTGTTGATCGGAACCGATCATCAATGCGGCATGGCCATCAATTTCACCGGCAAACATCAGGTTTACGATATTCCGGAACCCGATCTCGATCTTGCCGTTCTGAAAACCCTCATCGGCCGCAACTTGACGGAAGTGGCTTCCGCCAACCTGGATGCGGATAGCTTGCCCATGCGGGCCATCGGCCTCGCCGCCCTGAGCGCCCTTTCGCAACCCTTTCTGACGCCGACTGCTTTAGCCAAAAGAGGTTTTCTTTCCGCCGAGAATCGCCATTTTCTGAATGACTTGATTACTCCCCGGGACATTGTAACCGTGATCGGCTTCGGCGGATTAATTCGTTCCCTGCTGGGGAAATGCAAAGAACTGCATGTGACCGACATGCGGCCGCGCGAAAGCTTCATCAATACCGTCATCGGTCAAACCGTCGAATACGGACCCCTAGGACTCTTTATCCACGGCGAAAAAGAAAATGAAGCCGTTGTCAAAAAATCCGATGTGGTGGTGATCACCGGTTCCACCCTGGTCAACCGCACGTTTGACGAGTTGATGAGTTATACCGCGCACGCCAGAACCGTCGGGCTCTACGGGCCGACCGCCGGTCTGATTCCCGATCTGTTCTTCAAAAACAATATTGATTTCATCCTGTCGCACTGGGTTAAAGATCCGGCCCGATTTGCCTATGATATGGCGAACGATATCGACATGGAATTCACCCTCCGGACCTATCAAAATCATCAGGTTATCTGGAAACCCAAAGGAGTAAAATCATGAAACGCC
>RPPU01000219.1 GCA_003819975.1 Desulfobacteraceae bacterium | reverse complement strand
GTCTTTCGCAATATAATCGTTCCGGAATGTCGTAAGCGGCGGGGGCAGCGCGATCATGACCCATGGATCATAATCGCGGATCGAGACGGGGTTTCCAAATATAGCGGTTTCAGCTTCCGATAGGCTCATAGTATTCCTCTGACAAGCACTAAAAAAGATAAGGGACTGAATGAACGTTTAATAAAAATTTCCGAACAACGACTATTTAGCCTTTTTGGTTTTCTTTTTAGCGGCGGGTTGGGATAGGCCCAACTTACCTTCTTTCGCGCCGTGCCCCCAATGCACGACCAGTCCGTCCACCTTGGGCTTCATGGCGGCAATCACGGCATCGGGATTACAGTGCCAGGCCACTTGCACGTTAAAGAGTTTCACTGCCCCTTTTTTCTTCGTAACCTTCGGTTTCTTGTATTGAGCCATCAAACCACCTCCTGATTTATCCATTGATTTATGACGAGAAACAATTCATCAGTCCCTTGGTTGGCAAATGAAAAGTTTTAAAGCAAACTCATATTCAACATTATGACCCTAACATTTTCCGGATTTCACAAAACAGGATCTCTAAAAGGTAATCAGCTTAGAACAACTAAAAACTTGCATACGAATGCATAAATATAACAAAAGGATCATGTTCACAAGAAAAAAATCATCAAGCCGGGCTTTCGCCTGTGTGAAACTCCACCCGCATAGCGGGTGGCATCAGGAAGCCCCCCAAAGGGGGGCGTAAAAAGATTCAGCTTGTTAAATTTTACTGTCGATCACCTTAAGTCTATTCCATTTGCAGAGCACCTTTGGAATGCGCGGACACGTCCGCGCTTTAAAAGCGGCGACGCGTCGCCGCACTCCAAAAATTGCCACTCAGTCTTTATACTTTTCAAGCAATGTTTTGGAGCTTTACAAGCAAAAGTTTGAAGAATTTTCGCCGGATCGGTAAAACCTATCCGGGTCCACCGCCATAGGCGGTGGGTTTAGGGAAAACTAAATTCTGAACAGACCAATCAATCCAAGCGTGTCGTTTTTGATAAGGATATAGATACCGAAAGCGATCAGCACAAGCGGCACGATGAAATCACCGTAGCGTGATAAGAGGCGCGCTATGGTTTGGCGATGAGTCAACCAATGTCCGATAAAGCACCACACCCCGACCAGCAGCATGAATACACATAATATAACGAGCAAACGCGCAAGACTGCTCTCGGCGAAAAGCGGCGTGTAAATACCGATGTTATCCGCGCCATTGGCAATAGTGACCAGCGCTACCCCATAAATTTTTGGATTTAAAAAACGGTTGGTTAAAAAATTGGGCTTCGCGTTCAGATTGATTTCAGGATCTTGATTCTGCCCGCGTTTCATGAATCGATAGACGCCGATCGCAATGGGCGCCAGGCCCAGCAGTCCGATCCAGTTTTGGGGCACGATGTAGCTGCCGAAAAAACCGGCCAGACTGAGAATAACCAAAGTGCTGAAACCGAGATACTGCCCGGCCACAATATCCTGTTGCGTAAAAGAATGATTGGTCTGGGAGAAAAACAACATCAGGATGAAAAGATCGTCTATGTTGGTGGCGATAAAAGCGGCCGTGGCGATCAAAGGCGTCCAGAAGAATGAATCTCCATGAAACATTGAACGGTTACTCCATTTATAATTTACAGGGGTTTAAAATATTGAACCCCTGCGATGACACGATCAAAACAAAAACGCCGCTTATCATAGCAACAACGCCCATCCGGTTCCCCTTTTCCAACCCAACGGAGTCTTATGATTGTCCATTCCGACAAAAGAATCGAGTTCAAAACGTTATGAATTATTTACAATTCTTTTTTATCCAGTCTTCCAAATATTTGATCTTTGCATTATAGGCGCTGACCTCTTCTTTGCTCAGCTTATCCGGAAAACTCATGTCCGCATCATACTCCAAAGGGTTGCTCTTTTTCTTGCAATTGCCTTCATGCACTTTCTCATGGGCCAAATCGGCGTCATAGCATATTTCCGGGAATCCTTTTTCCTTATATTTTTTCTTATCCCAATTTATTTTAATTTTGCATGTGGTCGGATCCGTTCCCATAGGCGATTCATTCGTCTTTGCGGACGGTCCAAAAACCTTTTGGTATACCTCTTTTACATATCTTGCCACATCCCAATCTTCTTTTTTCGCCCGCTCCAACAGCTTTTCATCCTTGAAAGCGTCTCGTATTTTTTTTGCTTCAGCCAAATCCTGCTTTACGATATCGCAAGGGTTTTTATTTTGTTTATCGGGCGGTTTCTTATATTGCGCCAGAGGAATAAATTGGATCTTTTCCGGTTCGCGAGGCTTTTCCGGAGGCGCTGGTTTGCCCTTGCCGATTTCCATTTTAATATCGATATAATTATCGGCATAAGATTTTTCTCCGGGCCGTGAATCCCGCCAGTGAAATGTCTTCTTAAATTCCTTTTTTGCCGCTATTTCTTTCATCATGGCCGGTGTCACGCTATACCGGATGGTCGGATGGTTCCAACATAATTTCGATGTTCCGGTTCCCAGCAGCCAATTTTCCGACTCGTCTTTCGATTCTATTTCCATGGGCACAAAACAGATATTGACCGTATCACCCTGACCGCCCGGATAGGTGATCCCGAATTTGAATGGTATCCTTATGGCCGCCGAGGCCTTTGGAAAACTTTGATGATGCCATTTTTTCTTTGCATCCACACCTTCCAATGTATACCAATCATGGTATCCTTGCAGTTGTTTGATGCGGGTTTTTGACGGCGTTCCCTTGGCATTTACATGAAATTCTTTAAAGTCGCTACGGTAAACCAATTCACCCCTGGCCTCGGCCGTATAATCGAAATTCAATGATTTTTTGACATATTCTTTTTTGTTGCACGGAAGTACGCCCGACGGATCGCAATAAGATTCTATTTCTCTTACCTCTTCCTTGTTGGTAATAGTTATGACAACAGGTAAACAGGAAAAACCGGAAGGAATCGTACCGGATGCGGGAAATCCGATGCAAGGCTCGCGCTCCTCATTTAGCGAAGTCGATCCTCCGGTCGGTTTTTTGGCCGATTTCATATACTCATTGGTTATCGTTTGTATCTCTTTGGTTACTTTTTGAATGCAATCGGCATTTGATCCGCAAGTCTGCATCTTCTTTTGCAATTCCTGTAATTTTTCATTTAATGCAGATGCTTTTTGCGCATCATCGGCCGATGCCGCGCTAAAAGAAAAAATAATGGAAACGAGTATCGCACCGCACCATAAAATTGATTTTGATTTCATCATCTGCGCACCTACCCCTTAAGCTATTTTATTAAGGCCTGAATGCTTCCATCAAACCATCCATCCGCACATCCGCTTGAATGAGTCGTATCTTGACAAAACCGGCTTAACCGAGATCAGTTCCGGTTATGTCCCAACCAATGATTCACGATGTTCTCGCGAACATTTCTTGGTCCAGGTTTCCGTCGCATATACGTATAACCGGTCCGGTCATAATCGCCCAAAAACCTTCCTTAAATTCAATTTGCAGACTCCCGCCCGGCATATGCACCCTGATTTTTGAGTCGCAGAGCCCGAGTTTAAGCGCCACCGCGGCTGCGGCCGTGCTGCTGCTGCCGGAGGCCAACGTGTAACCGGCTCCGCGCTCCCAGATCTCGATGCGGATATTCTGCCGGTCCAGGACCTCCATAAACTGCACGTTGGTTCGTTCGGGAAACCGGGGGTCCGTTTCAATCAGCCGCCCATACTGCTTGGCAAGTTCCGCCGAGGGTGTTTCAGAGCAGACCACGCAATGGGGATTGCCGATCGTGGCTGCGCAATAAATAAAAACCTTTCCGCCGGCTTCTATCCGTTCATTAATGACTTCTCTGGGTTCCCCGCTGACCGGTATCCGGTCGCTGTGAAAATGGACTTGGCCCATTTGAACCGTGACTTGACCTGTTTCGGGCAGGACTTGCGCGGTCACCGGCCCGCCCGCGGTTTCGATCGTGAACGAATGCTCCCGGACCAAGGCCCGGTCCCAAAGATAACGGCTGAAAATACGGAGACCATTGCCGCTTTTCTCCGCTTCACCGCCGTCCGGATTGAATATACGCAATTTAAAATCGCATGACCGGCTTGCGATCGGTCCCAGCAGAATGCCGTCGGAACCCACGCCATAATTCCGGTGACAAATAAGCCGGATTTTTTCTCCGTCGAGTTCGCCCTCTACATCATTGGGATCTATCACGATGTAATCGTTGCCCAGGGCATGGTATTTGCTGTATTTCATATTTGATCGGTATTTATTTCACATTGATTTTAGGAAAAAGATAGAATGCACCCTGGGGTTTGGTGCTGGAAATGCCCGGTATGGCATTGACCGCGCGCCAGGCTGTTTCGCGCTGTTCGTATAACCGATGTTGAGCCGCAGAATCCGGTGTCCCTGGTCTTCCAGCCGCTTGGCTTCTTTCAAAACCGGTCCGCGAATGTCATAGCAGACATTGTTAAGCTTGTTGGATTTCTTGATCGATTGCATCATCGTTTCCCTTACATCATCCAATTACAAGTCATAAATTATTTCACCGCAAAGGCGCAAAGGGCGCAGAGGTCTTTCGTTTTTCTGCTTTTCCCTGTCAAAATTCTTATTCTTTTTTTTCAGCTTCTTCAGTTTCATCACTCTCCGGCTCATCCGTTTCCGAACCCATGCCGAAAAAAGATATTTTCATATCCGCGAGAAGGCTTTTGACCTCTTCAGCCTGATCTTGACTGACCATCAGCTTGAACCGATCGGCCAAGGGTTGAATGCAACCGATATACTCCCCTTTAATGAAATAGGTAATGCTCTCGGCATCCAGGATGCTTTTTATAAAGGCGATATCCGCGGGACTATAGGTTTCCAGGATCTCTACATATTCAACAGGCTCACCCTTATCCACTTTGTTTTCCGGTCTAAGCTCCGACGGCCATTCATAAACGAGAGCCGCATTACAATCGGCGCAAGTGGCGAACCCCTGGCGATATTCCGTTCCGCATTTTGGACAAAACATGTTTTTTCCTCCGTATCAACAAAAAGCCCAACCGGTCCTTGACCGGTTGGGCTTTTCGATCGTTAAACTTATAATTCCTAAAACCGGTTTTATGCGCGACCTATTTCTTCTTGGCTGTCTTCTTAGGCGCCTTCTTCGATACCTTTTTGGCCGCTTTTTTCACCGGTTTCTTTACCGTCTTTTTGGCTTTAATCGTTTTTAGAGCTGCAACTTTTTTATTTTTAGCCGGTGATTTTTTGACCGCCTTTATTAAAACTGCTTCGATTGCGGCCTGAGCCGCGGCCAAACGGGCAATGGGCACCCGGAAGGGCGAACAGGAAACATAGTTCATGCCCGCGCGGTGACAGAACTTGACCGACTCGGGTTCGCCGCCGTGCTCGCCGCAAATACCGATTTTCAGATTTTTGCGCGTGGCGCGGCCGCGTTCGATTCCGATCTTGATCAGTTCGCCGATGCCTTCCTGGTCAATGGTCTGGAACGGATCGTCCGGCAGAATCTTGTTGCTCAGATAATCGGGCAGGAAACCGCCGATATCGTCGCGGGAAAACCCAAAGCCCATCTGGGTCAGGTCATTGGTGCCGTAAGAGAAAAACTCCGCGGTCTCCGCCATCTTGCCGGCCGTCAAAGCCGCGCGCGGGATCTCGATCATAGTGCCGTAGAGGAACGGAATCGATTTCAAACCGGTCTTTTGGCGCACTTCGGCATAGACCTCATCCACGATCTTCTTCTGATTGTCGAGTTCGTTCTTGGTGCAGGTCACCGGGATCATGATTTCCGGATAAGCTTTTTTACCGGCCAGAATCAACTCGGCCGCCGCTTCCAGAATAGCGCGGACCTGCATGCGGGTGATCTCGGGATACGTAACGCCCAAACGCACGCCGCGATGACCCAGCATGGGGTTGTTCTCCCGAAGTCCTTCCGCCCGTTTTTTGAGTTCGGCGTCATTGATATTCAGCTCTTTGCCCAGTTGCGCCAACCGGTCGGCGCTGTGCGGCACAAATTCATGCAAAGGCGGATCGAGCAAACGAATCGTGATCGGCAGGCCGTTCAAGACCTCCATGGTTTTTTTGACATCGCCTTTGACAAATTCAAACAGTTCGTTCAAAGCCGTAATACGTTCCGCCGGGGTCTTGCTCATGATCATCTTGCGCAGCAGGAACAAGGGTTTGTCGCTGCCTTCGCCGTAAAACATGTGCTCGGTGCGGAACAGGCCGATGCCTTCGGCGCCGAATTGCACGGCCTTGCGCGTATCGGCCGGCGTATCCGCGTTGGTGCGCACGCCCAAAATCCGGAATTGATCCACCAGCTTCATCAAATCCACATAGGATTTGTTATTGGCCAGGTCTATATCCACTAAAGCCATTTTACCCTGGTAGGCCACCCCCGAGGTGCCGTTCAGGGAAATCCAATCGCCTTCCCTGACTGTGGCGCCGCTCTTAGTCGTCAAGACTTTACCGCTTATTTCAATATCGCTGCAGCCCACGATGCAACACTTGCCCCAACCGCGGGCCACCAGGGCCGCGTGGGAAGTCATACCGCCTTTGGAAGTCAGAATGGCCTGGGATTTGTGCATACCGTCCACATCTTCAGGTGACGTTTCGTCCCGGACCAGCACAACCTTCTCTCCCCGGCTCGCCCAGGCCACGGCCTCTTCCGAAGTAAATACGACCCGACCGGTGGCGCCGCCCGGACCGGCCGGTAGACCTTTGGCGATCGGTTTGGTGCTGAGTTCCGCTTTGGGGTCGAGCATGGGCAGCAAGAGTTCCACCAACTGATTGGGTTTGACGCGCATCACGGCCGTGGCTGCGTTAATCAGCTTTTCCTTGTGCATATCCGTGGCCATGCGCACGGCGGCCACGCCGTTGCGCTTGCCGACCCGGCACTGCAACATGAACAACTTGCCCTTTTCAATGGTGAACTCGATGTCCTGCATATCCCGGTAATGCTTTTCCAAACGCTTCTGATAAGCGTATAATTCCTGATAAAGCTTGGGCATGGTCGTTTCCAGAGTCGGCAAAACCCGGCTCTGATCGTTCTTGGAATATTCGTTGATCGGTGCGGGCGTGCGGATGCCGGCCACCACATCCTCGCCTTGGGCGTTGATCAGGTATTCGCCGTAGAACTGGTTTTCGCCGTTGCCCGGGTTGCGGGTGAACGCCACGCCCGTGGCGCAGTCCGTCCCCATGTTGCCGAAAACCATGCTCTGCACGTTGATGGCCGTGCCCCATTCGTCCGGAATGCGTTCAATGCGGCGATATTCGATGGCGCGCTTGCCGTTCCAGCTTTGAAACACCGCGCCGATCCCGCCCCATAATTGTTTCAAGGGGTCTTCGGGAAAAGGTTGACCCAGATTATTTTTGACCATGGTTTTGAATTCAGCCACCAGGATTTTCAAGTCCTCGGCAGTCAAATCCGTATCGTTTTTGTATCCTTTGGCTTTTTTAATTTCATGCAAGCGTTCATCCAGAAGCTTACGGAT
>RPPU01000218.1 GCA_003819975.1 Desulfobacteraceae bacterium | reverse complement strand
TTTTTAAAAACCTTAAACGCATATTGGTGCAAATGATCGGGCCCATGGGTGAATTATTGGTGGATGATGCCATAAACGCGATGGGACTGACCGTTAAAACCGTTCCGGTTGAACGCGCGGTTGAATTAATCAATGATATCACCCTCAGCATACCGGATCCCGATCTCCAAGACCAATTCCGCAACAATGCGGCCAAAGAAATCCCCAAACTCGAATCCTGAATGTTTTTTTTATCCCAAAAACCAGGATCATAAAAACATAAATTCCGGCCTAGATTGCCGGAATAAGTGTCATTGCTAAAATAATCAATAAATTCGATTTTATTTTATTTTGTTCATAACTAATGGATCTGCGGAATATAACCTCCCAACAAATAATCCGGATTTATCCCATGGATTGAAATAGGGTGCGCCTATCCTAAAAATACGGGTTTTACCCTATTTAAAAAAATTCAGATAAGAACAATTATCATTATTAATAAATTTTGATATGGAATAACATAGAATTAAAAATATCAGGAGGATTAATAACATGAGTAAGACCGATCAAAACTTGAAAGAGGCTTTTGCCGGTGAATCCCAGGCCAATCGCAAATACCTGGCGTTTGCCAAACAAGCCGATGCCGAAGGTTTTCCGCAGGCTGCCAAGCTTTTTCGCGCCGCGGCCGAAGCGGAAACCGTGCATGCCCATGCCCACCTCAAAGCCATGAACGGCATCAATAAAACCGCTGAAAACCTGAAAGAAGCGATCGCGGGTGAAACCCATGAATTCAAGAGCATGTATCCCGCCATGATCGACGCGGCCAAAGCCGAAGGCGCCAAAGCCGCGGAACGCTCTTTTACTTATGCCAATGAAGTCGAAAAGATCCATGCCGCCCTTTATCAAAAAGCGCTGGATAACCTCGGCAACCAAAAAGCGTCCGATTATTATGTTTGCTCCGTGTGCGGTTATACTTGCGAAAACGAAGCGCCCGACACTTGCCCGGTGTGTCAGTCCAAAGCCAAAGCTTTTAGCAAAGTACTGTAAAGGCGGGGCATAGGGTAAAAAGGCGGAAGGATAAAGAAGAAGAAAAAGAGAATATCGAATATCGAACTCCGAATGTCGAATAATGAAGGTAAGGTCCGGTAACGCAAAGGCCCAACGATAAAATCGAATATCGGATGTGGAATAAAGAGATCCGCGGACTTATTCGGAGTAATGAGATAATCGTTATTGATAAGGGGTTAAAATTGCGGGATAAAAATAAATTTCGCATGACCCATCAGCGCATGGTCATCCTGGAAGAGGTCAAGAAAGACCGCTCGCACCCTACCGTCGATGACATTTTCGCCCGGGTCCGTAAAAGAATGCCCAAAATCAGCCTGGCGACGATTTATCGCAATCTGGATATACTTGCCGGCAGAGGGCTGATCCGCAAGCTGGAACCGGGCAGGCCCCAAATGCGCTTTGACGGAGAAACCCATGACCATTATCACTTGACCTGCATGCATTGCGGCCGGCTCGAAGATTCCACGATCGATTCGGCTGACCAGGCCCTGACCGATCTCCGGCATTATCTGAAAAACGCAAATGAATCCGGCATTATCAGTCACCGTCTGGAGTTTGTCGGCCTGTGTAAAAAATGCCGGGCCTCCAAAACATCTGAACTTAAAACCGAAGACAACCCACAAACGAATTCCATTTCATTCAAGGAGGAATGATCATGAGTCAGCTGAAAGGATCCCAAACCGAAAAAAATCTTCTGGCCGCTTTTGCCGGCGAATCCCAGGCGCGCAATCGTTACACCTATTTTGCGGGCCAAGCCAAAAAGGACGGCTATGAGCAGATCGCCGCGATCTTTGAAGAGACCGCCAACCAGGAAAAAGAACATGCCAAACGATTTTTCAGCTTTCTGCAAGGCGGCGACGTGGAAATCACAGCCGCTTTTCCGGCCGGTAAAATTCTGAGCACGCTCGAAAATTTGAAAGCCGCGGCTGCCGGAGAAAACCACGAACACACCACCCTTTATCCTGGTTTTGCCAAAGTGGCCCGCCAGGAAGGTTTCGAAGAAATCGCCCAATTGTTTGAAGCGGTCAGCGTGGCGGAAAAACAACATGAAAAACGTTACAAAGATTTGACCGCCAACATCGCGGCCGGCCGGGTGTTTAAACGCGATCGCGATACAACCTGGCGCTGCCGCAACTGCGGTTATCTCCATAAAGGAGCGGATGCGCCCCTGACTTGCCCGGCTTGCGCGCACCCCCAAGCCCATTTCGAATTATTGGGCGAAAACTGGTAATAAAATGATCCGCAAAAACAATAAAATATCTTCATGATAAAATCCGCTTCCTGCGGATTTTATAGAGAAAGGAAAAAACATGATGCAAGAACGAACCGGAATCGTCACCATGAAAGGCAATCCCCTGACCCTGCTCGGCCCGGAACTGAAAACGGGCGACCAGGCTCCGGATTTTGAAGTGCTGAACAACAGCCTCCAACCGGTCCAATGGACCGCCTATCGAGGCAAAGAATGCGTCATCGTTTCCGTGCCCTCGCTGGACACGCCGGTCTGCGACCTCGAAACCCGGCGCTTCAACCGGGAAGCGGCCGAGCTGGGCCGGGATGTCGCCATCCTGACCATCAGCATGGACCTGCCCTTTGCCCAAAAACGTTGGTGCGGAGCCGCGGGAGTAGACAAAGTCACAACCCTCTCCGACCACCGCCAGGCCTCTTTCGGCGCCGCCTATGGCGTGCTGATCAAAGAGTTGCGCTTG
Source organism: Desulfobacteraceae bacterium (assembly GCA_003819975.1). Next base: position 4,734 of record RPPU01000218.1, on the reverse strand, counting down.
CTGGCCCGCACGGTTTTTGTGGTTGACCGCCAAGGCGTAATCCGCTACATTCAGGTTGTGAAAGAAGTAGGCCAGGAGCCCGAATATGCGCCGGTGCTCGAGGCGGTAAGAAAATTGATTTAACATCTCCGTTGTATGTTTCTTGAGGTAGCCGCGGGCTTTAGCCTGCGCATGATGCAATCTAATGGTTGCGTCTACCGGGAGCCGGTAGGGGTTCAAGATTTTGAACCCCTACGTTGAGGAAAGGGCTGCTCAGGGGCCAAGATGCATGAATGATTTTTTTGACTTTATGGCTTAGGGTCTTCGTGGTATAAAATACTTGGCCCTTTTAAACGTAATTTTATTTTTAATCATACCATTAAAACCAAAAAGGAGAAAAACAATGGCAGATCGATTCAATATCTACAAATGCGACGTATGCGGTAATATCGTGGAAGTTTTGCACGGCGGCAAAGGCGAACTGGTTTGCTGCGGTCAACCCATGCGGCAGGCGCGCGAGAACACCGTGGACGCGTCCCTGGAAAAACACGTGCCCATGATCGAAAAGGCGGCCGGCGGTTACAAAATCAAGGTCGGCAGCACGGCTCATCCCATGGAGGAAAAACATTACATTGAATGGGTCGAACTGATCGCCGACGGTAAAGTCTATCGTCAGTTTCTGAACCCCGGCAATGCGCCCGAAGCGCTCTTCACGATCGAAGCCGGCCAGGTGACGGCCCGCGAATATTGCAACCTGCACGGGTTATGGAAGGGTTAAAACCATGAAGCCGATTGAAATAGCCAAGGACATTTATTGGGTAGGCGCGATCGATTGGAATATCCGTGATTTTCACGGTTATTCCACCGAGCAAGGCTCCACCTACAATGCCTATTTGATTTTAGATGAAAAAATCACCCTGATCGACACGGTCAAGGCCCCTTTTACCGAGGAACTGCTGGAACGCGTCAGCCGCATCATCGACCCAAAAAAAATCGATTATGTGATCAGTAACCACACTGAAATGGACCATTCCGGCGGTTTGCCCGGGGTTATGCATCAAGTGGGCGCGGACAAACCGCTTTATTGCTCCCAAATGGGTTTTAAAAACCTATCGCGTCATTTTCCGCAAAAGTTCAACTATCAACCCGTAGCCGACGGTTCCGAGCTCAAGATCGGCCGGCGCACCCTTGCTTTCATGGAAACCCGTATGCTGCACTGGCCCGACAGCATGTTCACCTATGTCAAGGAAGACCAGATCCTCTTCTCCAGCGACGCTTTCGGCCAACATTATGCCGGCCTGGAACGTTATGACGACCAGGTCGGCGAGGCCATTATGCCTCACAGCCGCAAATACTTTGCCAATATTCTGCTGCCCTACGCGCCTTTGATTCTCAAGCTGGTCAAAAAAGTTCAGGACATAGGTTTGCCGCTCAAGATGCTCTGCCCGGACCACGGCATTATCTGGCGCCGGGACCCCCTGAAAATCATCAAGGCTTACGTGGAATGGAGCGAGCAAAAACCCAAACGCAAAGCCCTGGTGATCTACGACACCATGTGGCACAGCACCGAAAAAATGGCCGCGGCCATGGTCGAAGCCTTGGGCCGATTCGGGGTGGATGCCAAACCCATGCACTTGCGCACCTGGCACCGCAGCGATATCCTAACCGAAGTCCTGGATGCCGGCGCCCTCCTGATCGGTTCGCCCACCCTGAACAACGGGCTCTTCCCAACCGTAAGCGATTTTATCTGCTACCTCAAAGGCCTCAAACCTCAAAACAAGATTGGGGTCGCTTTCGGGTCCTACGGCTGGAGCGGCGAAGCGGTCAAGTTTATCAATCAGGAATTGGAAGCCATGAATGTTAAAATCGCGGACCCCGGCCTGCGCATCCAGTATGTGCCGACCGCAACCGATCTGCAGGCTTGTGAGACCTTGGCTGAAAAAATCGCCTCCGTACTGCCGAAATAGATGCGGCCCTTGCTTTACCCTTCCCCCATTTTCTCCGCCGGGGCAGGTCGACCCCCTGCCCCGGATTTTCGTATTTCACTGATTTTGCTGTTCTTATTCATGGCATAAAGCTTGCACATTTTTTAATTTTTACAAAACGGGAACTCTAAAATTAAATGGCGTTTTCTTTTCCGGAACCCGTGTTTTTTAGGCTGAAATTCATAAAAAATATTTATGAAAAAAAATAATCAAAACCTGATTCAAACAATTTCAAATATCAATCAGGCTTTTCTCGACGGCCGGGATCTAGAGTCTATCCTTAAAAAGGTCTGCCGCGAAATCCTGAACCTTTTGAACAACCGGGCAATCCTGGTCGGGCTCCAGGACCCCCAAGTCAAAATCCTTCGTTTGCATTACCTGCCATCGGGCGCCGAACCTTTCCAAACCTGGGTATTGCCGGAAAGCGAAAACGGGACTGCTATTGCGCGGATCATTACAAAACAAGAAACCCTTCTATTTGAACACGCCGATCTGCCCCCTGTTTTTGCGCACTCCTCTGCCCGACCCGTTGACGGTCTTTGGTTCGGCCTGCCTTTGCCGGCCCTTCCGCAACCGTTAGGCGCCCTTTGCGTCCATACTCCCGATCGAAAGTCCCTTACCCCATTGGACCGGGAAATGTTAACGATGATTGCCGCTTTGACAGCCGCGGCCATTGACCGTTTTCGCCTGAGGCAACAACATGAAAAGCACCTCCTGGAACTCTCCATCCTGAACGAAATCGGTCAAATGCTTTCCCTGGACCTGGAGTTGGATAAAATGCTGGCGGCCATTGAAACCCAAGTCAGCCGGGCCTTCGATACTTTTAATTTTCACATCAGCCTGTACGAGCAGGACAGCGAAGAATGGATCTTGATCTATGCCCGCAATCGGGGGAAAATCGATCCCCTGCTGGGTCAACGCTTTTCCATTGAAAAAGGATTGAGCGGTTATATCATCCGCACCCGCACCCCACTCCTGTTCCGAAACCAAAACGACAGCCGTCAGTTTCATATAACCCACGGCCTCAAGCTCATCGGCGAGTTCTCCAATTCGTGGATGGGCGTTCCCTTGATATCCGCCGATCAAGTCGTCGGCATGATGGCGATTCAAAACCGGCAACAGGAATATGCCTACCGCGATGAAGATTTGTCGCTCTTCAAGACCATCGCCGCCCAAGCCGCCAACGCCATTTCAAGAAAAAGGCATGAGAACAATCTGAAACAAAGCGAAGAACGCTACCGCAACCTCTTCGAACAATCCAACGACGCCGTGATCATCCACCAGGGCCAAAAGATCGTCGAGGTCAACTCGCGGGCCTCTGGAATGCTCGGCTACACCAAGACCGAAATGCTCGCCATGAACGTTTTGGACCTGACCGCTTCTTTGGACCCGGCCCTGATCGACGAGCGCGTCCATAAGGCCTCTGTTTCCGAGACCCCTTTGATTTTTGAAACCCGTTGGAAAAAAGCCGACGGCAGCATGATCGATATCGAACTCAGTTCCCGCGCCCTGGATATCCGCAACAACATCATCCAAGGGATCGGCCGGAATATCACCGCCCGCAAGCAAGTTGAAGCCGACCTAAAGCGCCAGACCCGCCAGGTAACCTTCTTGAACCGGATTGCCCGCCGTATCAGCGGCGAATTGAACCTGAAAGACCTGCTGGCGACTACCGTTAAAATCATTTATGAAACCTTCTCTTTTTACAGCATCGCCTTGCTGCTGGCCGATGAAAAAAGCGAGGAACTAAGCTTCGCAGCCGTGGCCGGCGATTACCCCTTTTCCCCGCGCTTAAACGAATTCCGGATTCCGGTCGGCAAGGGCATGATCGGCTTTGCCGCCAAATCCGGGCAAGTCCAATTGAGCAATGACGTCACCCTAGACCCGAATTATTACGCGGTTGAAACGGTGGCGACCCGTTCTGAAATGGCCGTGCCCATCATCACGGGCCGCACGGTCATCGGCGTTTTGGATCTGCAGAGCGACCAAATCGATGCTTTTGACGCCGGCGACGCCACCATCATGAAGACCCTGGCCGATCAAATCGCCGTGGCCGTTGAAAACGCCCGGCTCTATGAAGCCATGCAACAGGAATTGGGCGAGCGCAAATACGCCCAGGAAATCAACCGGACTCTGTTCGCCATCTCCAACGCCGTGAACACCACGGAAAACCTGGATGACCTCTACCGCTCCATTCACAACTCCCTGGCCAACATCCTGAATGTCGACAATTTTTTTATCGCTCTTTACAACCGCGATCAAGACTCTTTTTCGCTCCCCTACTTTATCGATCAAAAAGACAGCCGCGACGATATCGTTAAAATGGTTTTCAAGGACGCCAGTAAATCCAGCTCGCTCACGGCCGAACTGATCAAGACCGGCCGCCCTATGTTCTACCGCAAAGCGGACATCCTGGAGCGGGCCCGCAAATTGAACCTGCCGCCGGTCGGGACCACCGCGGAAACTTGGCTGGGCGTGCCTTTAAAAATCAAGAATGAGGTCATCGGCGGCATGGGCGTCCAGAGTTATAAAGACCCGGAGCAATACGACCAAAAGGACGCGGAACTGCTCCTCTCCATCTCCGACCAGGTCGCCATCGCCATTCAACGCAAGACCGCCGAAGATGCCTTACGCCAAAGCGAAATACGCATCAAAGCGCTCTCGCAACAGACCGAGCAGTTCAGCCTGACCGCCGCCTCGATCATCGCCATGCAGGACGAAAAAGAAATATTCGAACGCATCAGCCGGGCCATCGTGGAATATTCCGATT
>RPPU01000217.1 GCA_003819975.1 Desulfobacteraceae bacterium | reverse complement strand
CGACCCAAAGTCCACAAGCTGTCAATCATGGCCACCACGCCGGCATGCCAGCCGAAAAAAATCAGACGACGTCCTTTTTCATCGGTTATTTTTTCATAATCGATCAGATTGCATTTAAGTTCCATCATCCGTTTAAGCATGGCCATATTATAAGCCTGACCCTTAATCACATGGGCGAAAAAGATATAGGTCTTGCCCGGTTCAAAGTATTTGGCCGGAATTTCTTTGACGCCGAAAATCACGGAAGCCTTGGAAAGATCTTCTTGGACCTTGGCGCCGGATTGTTCAAATTCAGGTTCTTGAAAAATCCGGATAGGAGAGGGCTGCACATGGAATTCAATGGCATGTTTCTGCCGCAATTCCCGGATTTTTTGGGGGGTCAGGGGTACGCGACGTTCCCATTTGCTTTTGTCTTCACGTCGAATCCCGATTAAATGGTTCATTTCATAACCTCCTTTATATAAGCAGGATATTGCGGAAGGTCATCCTGCTGTTTTAGAGCGTTGATTGCGCCACAGATTTTTTAATATATTAGAATTCAGCCGGGTGCGTTTTCCCTTCTTAGATCTATTGAGATGCAAAAACCAGGCAAAAATTCCTTTAAAATTAAAAATAAATCAGATATAATTATAAATTAAAGATAACAAAATTTTATATTTGATTTTATTTGAAATTATATTTATTATTTATTATTGTCAAGTAATTTGATTATCCCTGGTTTTCATAAATGGATAATTATATTGGGCAGTTGCCTGACAAAGAAAGCTAAGAGCTCACAATGACAGGAAAGACAGGAAAGAAAAAAGGGAAAGTATCAAAAGCGGATCATACTGAGCGTGCTTATAAAGGCATCCGGCAGATGTTGTTTTATAATGAAATTATGCCGGGCCAAAAGATCGCCTACCGTGATCTGGCCGAGCGTTTAAGCATGAGCCCTACACCGGTGATTCAAGCCCTTAAATGGCTGGAATTTCAGGGTTTAGTGCGCCGTGAACCCAATCGCGGTTATTACACGGAACCCATTAGCCTGAAGGAAGTGGAAGAGATTTATAATCTGCGCGAGTTGCTGGAGCCGGCTTTGCTTCCGAAAGCTCTGCAATCCGCTGATGAACAGGGATTACAGCGTTTTCAGACTTCCCTGGAGGCTCATAATGCCGCTTTACAGGAAAAGTACCTCAATAAGAGGCTGTTGACAGATATGGAATTTCATCTGGCCTTGGCCTCTCTTTCCGGTTGTCAGACTCATCATCAAATCTTGCGCCATCTTTTCGATCTTTTGTACTTAAAATATCGGGGTGATATCCTTTTTTTCACTCTGATGCGTACAGTTGGCTCGGAGCATCAAGCGATTTATGATGCGGTAACGGCCCGCGATCTGAAGCTGGCTCAGGAGACCTTGACCGGGCATATTCGCAATGTCAAGCAACATGTCCTGGCCGGTCTGCAAAGAGGGCTCGAAGAAAAACAAGATTCAGGTTTCTAGATGTTTTTTTGATCCCTAAAAAACAGGGATCAAAAAAACATGTATTCCGGCCAGCCGGAACAGGAGTTCCAGCGAGAGCGCCGGAATAAACCCATGTGACGACAAGATCGCGAATCATAAATTTTTCTCTTATCGACAATAACTTGCCGATGCGGGAAAATAATAAGCCTAAGGTGACCTATGAGCAATATGCAGGAAATCAACAGTACTTTGACCGCGGGAAGTTATTTTTTCACGGGAAATGAAGCGGCGGCCGAGGGCGCCATTGCCGGCGGTTGCCGTTATTATGCGGGCTACCCGATCACGCCTTCAAGCGAGATCATGGAACGTATTTCCCTGCGTTTCAGGGAAGTAGATGGCGTATTCATGCAAATGGAAGATGAGATCGCTTCCATTTGTTCGGTGATCGGCGCTTCCTGGGCCGGCGCCAAAGCCATGACCGCCACGGCGGGTCCCGGTTTCAGTTTGATGCAGGAAGCGATCGGCTATGGCGCGTTTACGGAAACCCCGCTGGTGATTGTGGATATTCAACGGGCCGGTCCTTGCACGGGCCAAGCCACCAAGGTCGGCAGCGGCGATTGGATGCAGGCCAAATGGGGTTCGCACGGCGATTATCAAATCATCGCGCTTTCGCCCTGGTCGGTGCAGGAGATGTACGACCAGACCATCCATGCTTTTAACCTGGCCGAACAATACCGGGTGCCGGTTTTCGTCATGAGCGATGAAGCGGTCGGTCATTTGCGGGAACGCATGGACGTGAGCCCCAAGGTGCGGATCGTCAACCGTTATAAAAAGAGCGGAGCCGCTCCTTTCGGAACCGAAAGCGAAGACGGCGTGCCGCCCATGCCGGCCTTTGGTGAAGGCGAGAGTATTACGGTCACCGGTTCGACCCATAACGAATTCGGGGTGCGCAAGACCGACGATCCGGTCGTGCAAACCAAGCTGGTCGGCCGCATCAACAATAAAATTCTAAATAAACGCGAAGAAATCGCGCAGAGCGAGTCTTTCTTCCTGGATGATGCGGAAGTGATCGTGATTGCCTACGGTTTCACCGCCCGCAGCGCTTTTTTTGCCGTGGACCAGCTTCGCAAAGCCGGTAAAAAAGCGGGTTTGGTGCGTTTAAAAACCATCTGGCCTTTTAGCGATCGTTTGATAACGGAGTTGGGTCAGAGAGACAAAAAACTTTTCGTTCCGGAGATGAACCGCGGGCAGATTTTCGGGGAAATCCGGAAATACGCCTGTTCCGAAGTCATTCCCTATCAGCAAACCAACGGCAAGATTATTCACCCCAAGCAAATCATGGAACAAATAGAGAGGATTTTATAATGGCAAGGGATCTGGAGGCCTATCTGCGGCCGGAAGTAAAATCAACGCCCTTTTGTCCGGGTTGCGGGCACGGGACTTTGATGAACTTGATTTTACGGGCCATTGCGGAATTGCAATTAAACATGAAAGACATCTTGTTTGTTTCGGGTATCGGGTGCGCGGCCTGGATTCCCAGTCCCCATTTCAACGGCGACACCCTGCATACCCTGCACGGCCGGGCCATTGCTTTTGCCACCGGCGCCAAGATGTATAACCCCAAACTCAAAGTGATCGTCATCAGCGGCGACGGCGATCTCACCTCTATCGGCGGCAATCACCTGATTCATGCGGCCCGGCGCAACATCAACCGGACCGTGATCTGCGCCAATAACATGATCTACGGCATGACCGGCGGTCAGGTCGCTTCCACTTCACCCTTGGGCGCTTTAACCGCCACGACTGCTGAAGGCAACCCGTACCGGCCTTTTGATCTTTGCCGCCTGGTTTTGGGCGCCGGCGCCGATTATGTAGCCCGCTATAGCGTGACGCAACCCCTGGCTTTAATGGCGGCCATCAAAAAGGCCCTGAATATAGATACCTTTACGTTTATCGAAGCTCTGTCACCCTGTCCGACCCAATTCGGACGCCGCAACCAAACCGATTCCGCGGTCCAGATGTTGAAAGCGCTCATGCAAAACTGCGTTACCAAGGAAGAAGCAGCCGGAATGGACAAAGCGCTTTTAAAGACGAAGATTATCATAGGAGAGTTCAGCAATGAGTAAAGTCAAACAAGTCCGTTTGATCGGTTTCGGCGGACAGGGTGTGGTTTTGGCCGGGACGATTTTGGCGCATGCCGCCATTAAGGACGGCCGCTGGGTGGCCGGATCGAGCGCTTACGGCGCCCAGGCCCGCGGCGGAACAGCGCGTTATGACGTGATTGTAGCCGAAGATGCGATCAAATTTCCGCACATGATCAGCACGGATATCTTGATCGCTTTTTCCCAGAAAGCATATGAAGAATCATTAGGCCAATTGTCGGAGCAAGGCGCGTTGGTCATCTATGACGAATTATTGGTCAAACCCCAAGTTTTGAAGCAGGTTACTCAGATCAGCGTACCGGCCACGGATAAAGCGCTTCAGGACCTGAACAACAAGCAGGCCGCCAATATGGTCATGCTGGCCGCGGCCGCGGCTCTGACCGGCCTGGCGAGTCAGTCTGCTTTGGTTAAGGCCCTGGAAGAAAATAGTGCCGAGCGGTTTCGCGAGATCAATCTCAAGGCTCTGGAGTTGGGGCAGAGGATCGGAATGGAAATCAAAAAGCGTGAAAAGTGAAACATAAAACGTGAAAAGTGAAGCGTGAAATGTGAAACGTTAAAATGAAACGGAAGATAAAAAAGGCGGTCGACAGTTTAAACCGTTATCTCTGGCGAAAAGAAAAATAAATAGTGCTTTCGCGTTTGACTTTTCGCCTTTCACGTTTCACGATTTTCAAAGAACATAACTAAATAGATGCATAACCGTATTTTATAAAAAACATTTTTAATAGAAAGTAACAATTATGGCTGTTGAAGGAAGAACCCATAAACCGGTTGTCGATTTTGAAAAATGCAGTTTTTGCGCGGTTTGTCTGGAGGCCTGTCCGGCCGAACTCATGCCGGAAATGCGCCGGGAGGCGGAAAGTCTGCGCGGTAAAGTTTACGCGGGCCAGGATTTCGAGGTCCGTTTGAAAGAAGATGAAATGCCCGCTTTGCCGCGTTGTCAGAGTGCTTGCCCGCTTTCACAGGATGTTCGCGGCTATATCCGCCTGATGGCCAAGGGGCAGCATCAACAAGCTTTGGAGCTTATCCGGGCCACCAACCCTTTACCTTCTATTTGCGGGTATGTTTGCCATCATCCGTGCGAATCGGCCTGTACCAGGGCCAATTTGGATGATCCTTTATCCATTAAAGCCTTGAAACGTTTTGCCGCGGACTTTGCTTCCACGACGCCCCCGGCTCCGGCTAAAAATGCCGCTCCCAAAAATAAGCGGGTGAGTATTATCGGATCGGGCCCATCGGGACTGGCCGCCGCTTATGAATTGGCCAAAATGGGTTATGAAGTCGAAATCATCGAATCTTATCATGAGCCCGGCGGACTCCTGGCCTGGGCTATTCCGGATTTTCGGTTGCCGCGCAATATTCTGCAAAGGGATATCGATTATATCAAGCAAACCGGCGTCAAGATCCGAACCGGCAAACAGTTCGGCAAAGATATTACGCTGGCGGATTTGGAAAAAGCCGGAAGCGCGGCCGTCATCATCGCCGTGGGCACTCAAAAAGGTCTGAAGCTGGAACTTGAAAACGAAGGCGATTATCAGGGCTATTGGGAATGCCTGGATTTTTTGCGGCAAAGGTCAAAAGGCATTAAAGTCGATCTGGGCCGAGAGGTGATCGTGGTGGGCGGCGGCAATGCAGCCATGGATACGGCCCGCTCCGCTTTGAAGCAGGGTGCCGCCAAAGTCACGATCATTTATCGCCGGGGACCGGCCGAGATGCCGGCAGACAAAGAGGAAGTGCAAGCCGCTTTAGCCGAAGGCGTGGAGATCCAATATTTTATTATGCCCTTGAAATTTTTGGTGAAGCAAAATCGGATTACGGGCCTCGAATGCGCCCGGACCGAATTAAAAGGTCTGGATGATCAGGGTCGACCCAAACCCATACGGATGGCGGGTTCGGAATTTCAAATGCCGGCAGATACCATTATATCCGCAGTGGGTCAAAAAGCGGATTATGACAGCCTAAGCAACGGATTGGGTTCCATAGGTCTGAAGTTGGCAATCGATGCCGACAGCCTGACCACGAATCTACCCAAGGTTTTTACGGCCGGCGATTTTGTCCATGGTCCCACTACGGTCACGGAAGCGATTGCCAGCGGAAAAAAGGCAGCAATGGCAGTGGATCGGTATTTGAAAGAGTGAAACGGCAAAGGTGAAACGGCAAACGTAAAAACAAAAAATGTAAGAACGTAAGAACGTGAGAACGTGTGAATGTGTGAACGTGAGAATGTGAGAACGTTAGAAAGTATGAAAGCAAGAAATAAAATATGCAAGATGTTCAAAAGTTTTACGGTTGGCGGGTTACGAGTTGAGAGAGAGTTATCATTCAGTGGCTCTAAAAACTTTAGTCACTTTAGATCACTTTTAACTTTAGACACTTTTTAAGCGAAACTCGCAACCGTTAAACGGTCAAGCGGTTATTAAAAAACGAGGTCTTATGTCCGATATCCTTAAAATCGTTCCTCAGGAATGTAAGTTCGAAGAATCCCATCGTGCACCCCTGGAGCCGGAAGCGGGGCTGGACGAGCGCGCGGCCGTGAAAGAAGCCCGGCGGTGTTTGGGCAATCATTTTTGTCAAAGCTGCGATCTCTGCCGCATGATTTGCCCGGAACTCTGCATCACCCGCAATGCGCACAATGGCCGGATTGAAATCGATCTGGAATATTGCAAGGGATGCGGGATTTGCGCTTTTATCTGTCCGCGAAAAGCGATTAAGATGGTACGCGAAGAGTAAAAGCGTAAGAATGTGCGAACGTAAGAACATAAGAACATAAGAACGAGAGAATGTGAGCCGCCTTCGCAAGGCCTACGGCGAATAAGAAAGGTGAATCGTGAAAAGGGGTGAATCATATAACTGTAACGCTAAAAAGGAGCTAATTCTTGTTTTGTTAATTGCTCGGACCCTTGGTCCCTCGAACCCTTGACCCCTTTTGTTCTCACAATGAATAAAGAACGTCTTTACGGAATTTTCCTGATCTGTATTTCCGCCGCCTCTTTCGGAGCCATGCCTATTTTCGCCAAGCTGGCTTACCAATCGGGAACCAATCCGGTTTCTATTCTTTTTTTGCGGTTCGGAATCGCCGCCCTGATCATGCATATTTATATCGGCCTGAGTCGCATGTCTTATCCCCGTGGGGCATCCTTGTTCTATTTGTTTCTCATGGGCGCAGTCGGCTATATGGGTCAATCCTTTTGTTATTTTACGGCTTTAACCAAGATTCCGGCCGGGCTGGTGGCGATCCTACTCTATCTTTATCCGGCTTTGGTGACCATCTGGTGCATGCTTTTTTTAAAAGAGACGATCACCAAACTAAAAGTAATCGCTCTGGTTTTGGCTTTGACCGGCACGTCCCTGGTTATTGAAATCCAATTCAGCACCAATATTATGGGGATCCTATTGGGGCTCGGTTCTGCCCTGATCTATTCCGTTTATATCGTGGCCGGCAGCAAAGTGATGCGGAATATTGAAGCGTTCCCGGCTTCCGCCGTGATCATCACTTCGGCCGGACTGGTCTATGCCGGGCTGGTCTCGTTTCAAGGTCTGCACTTGCCCCGGACGTCATTCGGTTGGGTCATGACCCTGGCCATAGCCGTTATTTCCACCCTGGTTGCGATCGTGACTTTTTTCGCCGGTCTAAAGAGAATCGGAGCGGTCAATGCTTCCATGATCTCCACCTTGGAACCGCCGGTCACGGTGGCTCTGGCGATTTTTTTTCTGGATGAAAGGCTTACTTTGATAAAATTATTAGGGGGTTTGCTTATTATCGGAGCCGCGGTTCTTCTTGCCAAAAATGAAAAAGCACCGGCATAAAGCGGTTGCCAACCTGAAACCGGAAGTTATGAACTGTCTCAAAATAGTATAGACATGTAATTTCGGCTTCAGCAGCTCTTT
>RPPU01000216.1 GCA_003819975.1 Desulfobacteraceae bacterium | reverse complement strand
TTGATAGGAGCGATCGTATCGTTCCCAAAAAGTTGGATAGTTCCGGCTGTATTCTTCGTCATATTTTTCCCATTCTTTTCCCAGGGCCTTCATGTCGGCCAGAATTCTGCTCCGATCAATATATTCATAGCCCAAACGACCGGCCAGAGATCTGCCCCAAGCTCCGGCGCCGCTGCCGTATTCTCGTGAAATGGTTAAAATAGCCATGGTTCCTCCTGATGATGTCGGTTAAAACGATTGAATGCCGAAAACGGCTTTTCCGCATTCCGCGGATTGTTATTTTTCCGCTCCTTGATGATTTTCCGCCAGGCGCGATGTTCTGCGCTTGATCAACAACCACCCCACAATGAGCACGGCCGCGGTAAAGAATATTTGGACACCCCATTCCGCGATTTTATTGGGATGCAGCAATTTTTCGACCATGGGGTCGGTGATGATCATCTCGCCGCCCACCCGGCCCAAGACAGCCGCGCCGATCCAGAGGACAATGGGGTATTTATCCATGAGCCAAGCCAGTAAATTGCTGGTGAAGACGACAAAAGGAATACTCAGGGTCAGGCCGAAGAGGAGCAAAAATAGGTTGCCGTGCGAGGCGCCGGCCACGGCCAATACATTGTCGGTGGACATGGTCAGATCGGCGATGACAATGAGTTTGATGGCGTCCCAGATGCTTGAAGCGCCTTTATCGGTGCTTTCCTCGCCGCCGCCCTGGACCAAGAGTTTAATGGCGATCCAGAGAATGACCGCCCCGCCGAAAAATTTAAGCAAAGGAATGCGCAACAACTGAGCCACAAAAAAAGTCAGGACCACTCGCAACAGCACGGCAGCGCCGGCGCCGAAAGCAATGCCTTTTCTTCTTTGATGTTTGGGGAGCATGCGCACGGCCATGGCGATCACGACCGCGTTGTCCCCGGCCAGAACCAGGTCGATTAACACAATACTTAAAAGAGCCGTAAAAAATTTCCAATCTAACGTTATATTGAACACTTGGCTGAAATCCACGTTGATCCTCCGAATAAGTCCGGGTTCGGTTCCGGAATAATAAAAGAAAACAGATCTCCCGATTAAAATCGAATCGGGAATTTTTTTGCATGCCCTGGATTATGCGTTGAAAAAGCCTATGGAGACAGGGATTTAGCCGTGAAAGGATGACTTATTAAAATATCGGCTAAAAAAAACATCGCAACTTTTTCCTTGTTTTCAGAGCCGGCAGATCCGCAGGGCCGGTTAGGCCGCTTAAAATTGAATTTCCTTTTTGGGCCTGGCCGGAACCTTAACAGATGAAAAAATCATATGTCAAGATGAAATCCGCTATTTTTGACCATTATATTGTAGCTATTTTTAATTGACTATCTGATTAAATTAAGGCAGGATCACAATGTCATCGATTAGGGATGAAACAGAGTCGGGTGCTTTGAAAATTAGAATATCATTTTCAAAACCGGATCTTTAAAAATTGCAGGTTTATCAGACACCTGTCCCCATAGGTTTCGGGGGACAGGTTATTTTTTTTGGGGATCATTGCGTTTTTTTCACATTAACGTTTTATTCAATTTTGATTCGGAGGAGATATGGATAACTGGACATTCGGTTTTACTATGCTGGTCGTAGGCATGGGCGGCACCCTCCTGACCCTAGCGATCATGAGCTTGCTTATGAGCCTGTTAAAACGGATTTTCCCTTATAAGGAAGAAAAGGAAGGAGGGCAAAAATAATGCTTGAAGCGATTCTGAACGGTTTAGGCGGATTAATCGCCGGATTTGCCAATCTGGAATTATCCAATGTGATTATGATTCTGATCGGATTTTTGCTTCTGTATCTAGGTATTAAAAAAGATATGGAACCGCTTTTGCTGTTGCCCATTGGATTCGGGGCCATCATGGTCAACATTCCCTTGGCGGGTCTTATGGAGCCGGAAGGCTTTCTTAAAACTATTTATGATTTCGGCATCATCACGGAGCTTTTTCCGCTGCTTATATTCATCGGAGTGGGCGCCATGACGGACTTCGGGCCGGTGCTGGCTAATCCATATACCTTTTTATTGGGAGCCGCCGGCCAACTCGGTATCTTTGTGACCTTGTTCATGGTCTTATCCCTTGATTCGGTCTCGGGCGCTTTAGGTTTGGATTTCCTGCGTTTCAGTAAAATGGAAGCCGTGACCGTGGGCATTATCGGGGCTTGTGATGGTCCGACCGTGATCTATGTGGCTTCGCAATATGCCCGCGACCTCTTAGGTCCGGTTTCGGTGGCAGCCTACTCCTATATGTCGCTGGTGCCGCTCCTGCAGCCGCCGATCATGAAGGCTTTGACCACGAAAAAAGAGCGGGAAATCATCATGAAAACCAGCAAAACCGATGTTTCCAAAACCACCAAAATATTGTTCCCTATTGTCATCACCATTCTCGGCGGGTTGATTGCGCCTAAAGGCCTACCGCTTTTGGCGACCATCATGTTGGGCAACCTGCTGCGGGAATCGGGCGTGGTTCCTCGCTTGGCCAAGGCCGCGGAAAACGAAATCGCCAATATCGTCACCTTGTTGCTGGGCATCACCATCGGCGCCACCATGAGCGGCCCGGTATTTGTCCAGCCCCGTACGCTCGTTATCCTGGCTTTGGGATTTATCGCGATTTGCCTGGACACGGTCGGCGGTGTTTTGCTGGGTAAGTTTTTATGTTTTATTACCCGCGGCAAGATCAATCCATTGATCGGCGCGGCCGGAATCTCCGCTTTTCCCATGGCCGCCCGGGTTGCGCAGAAAGAGGGTTTCAAATATAATAAGAAAAACTATCTCTTGATGCATGCCATGGGCGCCAATGCCGGCGGCCAGATCGGTTCGGTTATGGCCGCGGCGGTGATGTTGTCGGTTTTGAAAGGCATGGGGATTATCTAAATTTTTTATCGATCCTGAAAAAACCGGGATCGAAAAAACATCCATTCCGGCGGGCGGTGCGGCCCGCCGGAATCATTCAATGAATTCAAAAGAGCAGCCGGAATTCAAAATATCTATGAATTTCCGATTCCCGGACACGGCAAGTTCTTTAAGAATCCTCCAACCATAGCATTCCCGGCTAATCTTCTGGATTCTGAGTTCTGATTCCTGTATTCTCTCCTTATATGAAACTCCTGCTGATCCAACCGCCCATTCAAGATTTCTACAATACGGATATCCGTTTGCAACCGTTAGGGTTGGCTTATCTCAAGGCGGCGGTTAAAAAGCATCTTCCCAAACTCGAAGTAGTCATTAAAGATTATCATCAAGGCTTTGGCCGCCGGACCCTTGCGTTGCCCACGGACCTGTCGTATCTAAAAGAATATTTTCCTTATCATGATCTGAGCCCCTTCAGCACCTTTCACCATTATTATCATTTCGGAGCGGATTTTGAGCTTATCGGCCGGGAAGTGGCTCAAGAAAAACCGGATTGGGTCGGTATTTCCGCCCTTTTTTCTCCTTACTACAGGGAAGCCCTGGCTTGCGCCCGGGAAATTAAAAAAAGGCTGGATGTGCCGATCCTGGTGGGCGGTTCCCATGTGTCTGCTGTACCTTTGAGCATGTTAAGAGATCCGAATGTGGACTTCGTGATCACAGGCGAGGGCGAGCGGCCTCTGGTGGCCTTTCTAAAGGAATATGCAAAGGGCAATGAGTGGCAAAAAACTCCGAACCTGGGATTCAAAAAAAACGGGGAAACGATTCTGAATCCCAGGGGAGAGCCTGAACCATTGAACGAATTGGCCTGGCCCGATTTTTCCGATTTGCCCCTGGACCGCTATGTTTTCAAAAGGAAGCCGCTTTGTTTTATAGCCTTCTCAAGGGGCTGCCCGCACGGCTGTTCCTTTTGTTCCGTGCAAACTACTTTCGGCAGAGGCTTTCGGCAGCGCCCAAGCAATGATATTTTGGCGGAAATCGAAAGACGTTATGAAGAGGGCTTTCGCGTTTTCGACTTTGAGGACGATAACTTGACCTTTGATAAGGCCTCAGCCAAGGAACTGTTAAGAGGCCTTATAAGGGCATTTCAACCGGGCGCCGTCCATTTTACAGCCATGAACGGTCTCTCCTATCTTAGCCTTGACCAAGAGATGCTTGCATTGATGAAGCAGGCCGGATTTACGGACTTGAATATTGCTTTGGTCAGCGCCGGCCAAAGGGTATTGTCTTTAGTGAATCGCCCGCATTCCATTGTAAAATATAAAGAAGTAGTTGAACAGGCCTATACTCTGGGATTCAATATTACCTCCTACCAAATATTGGGGTTACCGGATGAAACGATTGAAGAAATGATCGATACCTTTGCCTTACTGGCTCAGCAGTCGGTCCTGATCGGTGCTTCGATTTTTTACCTAACCCCGGGGTGTTCTTTAGCCGGCCGATTTACAGAACCGGCAGAATCGGATATTTTCAAAGCCAGATCAACCGCCCTAGCCGTTGAAACCGAGCGTTTTAAGCGGGAGGATCTTTATACCCTTTTTATCATGGCCCGGGTCATCAATTTTTTAAAAGGAATCCGGTCAAAGGATCAAAAGCTCACTTTGCATCAGGCTCTTGCGGTTTTGAAAAACCATGATAAACGCAGCAGTCTGGGCGCGGAAATTTTGGAACGCCTTTTTCTGGAGAAAAAGCTTTATGCCGCAACCTGTCAGGGTTTCAAGCCTTTGCCTCGATTTAAAACAGCTCTGTTTTTCAAGGCATGGGAAAAAATCGGTTTTATCAAGACAAGGCAAGGAACTAAGATTGATTTGTAATTTTGCAATGAATGTCCTGGAAACGGAACGATTGAACCTGCGCGAGTTGACGGCGGCGGATGCCGAGTTTATGCTGGGTTTGCTGAACGAACCTTCCTTTCTGCGCTTTATCGGCGATCGCGGGGTGCGGACCCTTGAGGATTCGCGCCAATATATTCTGAAAGGGCCGGTCGGAAGTTATGCGCGGCACGGATTCGGCATGTGGTTGGTGGCGTTGAAAGAGTCGCAAGCGGCTATCGGACTTTGCGGTTTGGTGAAGAGGGATTTTTTACCCGATGTGGATATCGGTTTTGCTTTTTTGCCGGGTTTTTGGTCTCAAGGATATGCGTATGAATCCGCGGCAGCCGTGAAAGCTTACGCGATCAGCGTGCTGGGATTGAAGCGTTTGGTCGCCATCGTGAATCCGGACAACCTCGCTTCAGCCAAATTACTCGAAAAAATCGGCTTGAGATTCGAGCGTATGCTGACATTGCCGGAGTCCGGGGAGGAGATCCGGTTGTTTGTAATGGAATTTTGAAGAGTTTATACCGCGACATACGCGAAATACACGAAAAAAGCAAAGGATAAATTCACGGTTCAGGGTTGAAGAATAAGAGGAAGAACACGATCACGCTTTTTATGAACGCGTACGTCCCATACTCCGCGAATTCTATCTTTCTTTTATTTCTCCAAAAGATCATTATTCGATTCTTTTTTCTCTAATTGCTTTAATCCTTAAATTCTTTGTCTTATTTCTCTCCGTATTCGTCCAGATACCTCTGGATATATTCGGTGACCGCGCTGTTGGGTTGAATCACGCCGAAATGGCCTTCGCAAAGAATATCCGCTTTAAGGTCCAAAAGCTTATGCATGGAGCGCGTCCAATCCTGCATATTGGCCCCGAATTCCTTGATAAAAGGGCCGTGCAGATCCTGGCCGAAAAGGACCCGTTTGCCGTTCAAGTCCAGATAAACCGAAATGGAACCCGGGGAATGCCCCGGAGTGTGCAAGCAAACCACCTCTTGGCCGTTAAAAGTAAAACGTTCTTCTTCTTTTTGCAGTTTTAAATCGACGGTCACGGGTTTGAAATGGATTCCATACCAGAAGGCGCCGGTCATGGTGCGGTCGCCGCGCTCCACTATTTCGGCGTCCAGGGCATGCATAATAATACGCGCGTCGGAACGTTCCTTGAATTCAAGGGCGCCGCCCACATGGTCGATGTGGCAATGGGTCAGAATGATGTTGGAGATCTTGGCCGTTTGCAAGCCCAATTGCTTGATATAGGCCACCATCCGGTCCACACTGCGACCGGCGCCGGTATCGATCAGGATCAATTCGTCCAGGTCCAAGAGGAAAACCGTGCAATCTTTGGGATCGCTGATTTCGGAATCCCCGATCAGGTATAGGTTATCCATGATTTTTTTTGGGCCCATTGTATTTTATCTCCTTAAAGAGGTTGTGTCGCCAAACCATACTTATCATAGCACTTTTTTTACGAAAATGCCTTCTTTCATCACCATAGCCAGGCGTGCTTGATCCTGCAGCAGGGTGATGTCTTTGAGGGGATCGCCGGTCACGGCCAGCAGATCCGCGATTTTGCCCTTTTCGATAACGCCGACTTTCTTATCCAAGCCCAGCGTTCTGCTTGCAATGCCGGTGGCGGCCGTAATGGCTTGCATGGGCGATAAGCCGATCTCGGTCAGCAGTTCGAGTTCCTTGGCATTGGCGCCATGCAGATTAAACGGCGTGCCGGCATCCGTGCCCATGGCGATGGTGACGCCCGCGGCAAAGGCTTTTTTAGCGGAGTTCAGGTGGGAACCGTCCACGCTTTTGGCTTTTTCAGACACACTGGCCGGTATGCCTTTATTGCATCCTTGGATAATAAAATATGGAGCGGCAATCGTCGGCACCAAAACGATTTTGCGGTCCAACATCATTTGAATGGTTTCATCATCCAGGAAGACACCGTGTTCGATGGTATCGATACCGGCATTAATGGCGTTTTTAATGCCGCCGGTGCCCTGGGCATGGGCTCCGGTAATGCGGCCGGCATTGTGGGCCTCTTCTATGCCGGCTTTCATTTCTGCATAACTAAGCTGGGATGAACCGGGGTCCACTCCGGGAGTCAGCACACCGCCGGTGGCCATAAATTTTACGTTATCTACTCCGGTTTTTAGCTGTTCCCTGACCGCCTTGCGCACGCCATCGGGTCCGTCGGCTTCGCAGCCCATGGACCAGCCATGACCGCCGGTCATGCAAATGCACTGGCCGCTGCTCAATATTCGGGGGCCCATTAAAATTCCGGAATTGACGGCATTGCGCAGGTGGGTGACCACTCCGTTTTTAGCGCCCATATCCCGCACGGTGGTGACCCCGGCCTGCAAAGTCAAGTAGGCGGATTGATAGGCTTTCAGGACCAAGAGCGGGTCCGGTATCTGCGGCAAAGATAAAAAAGGATCGGCCGAACCGTCCAGGCAAAGGTGCACATGACAATCAATGATACCGGGCATCAAAGTCCGGCCCTGCAAATCAATCCGTTCCCAATTGGGTCCTTTTTGGGGTATCGGTCCGGTTCCTAATTCAGTTATGAGATTACCTTCAACCCCCACATAACCATTGGAGAAAATGTCGCCCTTACCGTTGATGATTTGGGCGTTATGAAAAAGAAAAGGCATATCGGGCTCCTTTGGCAAGGTTTTTTTATGTCTGACCATTTCAGTTTAGGCAATGGTGACCGGCCTGTCAAGGAATGAAAAAAGGGGCAAGGAGTCTAAATGTTTTTTTGCAGGAA
>RPPU01000215.1 GCA_003819975.1 Desulfobacteraceae bacterium | reverse complement strand
GTTGCCAAAAAAATCGAGATCCCGAAAAAAACAATGCCGGCGCCCTCTCTCAAACCGAATATCCCGGCCAAATTGCCTGCATCGCCTTTGCCGAAGACGGAAAAAGGCTATTATTTTGTAAAAAAAGGGGAAAACCTATTGACCATTGCCGCCCATCAAAATGTCTATGGCGATCCCTTGAAATGGACCGCTCTGCTGCACCACAATTTCGATCAATTGGTTTATATGCCTCCGCAAAAAGGTTTTGCGGAACAAGAACTCCCCAAAGGCATCAAATTGAAAATTTTGACGCCGGACGACATAAAAGAAAACGGAGAAAAGAGACGCCCCTATGCCTGGGTGGTGAATGTAGCCTCCTTAAATGCCAGCAAACCCTTGGACCCCCTGGCTTATAAGTTGATTCAAAAAGGGTATTGCGTTTATATTTCCCGCGCCAATATCAAGGGAACGGATTGGTACCGGCTGCGGGTCGGATTTTTTCAAGACCAAGATTCGGCCAAAGCAGCCATGGCCGAAATTATGACCCTTGTCAAATTCGACGATATGTGGCTGACTAAAATCAACCCAACCGAGTTTAATGAATATGCAGGCCTTTTCAAAGCGAGTTGACGATTATGAAAGATAAAAAGATTATCGTGGGCGTAACCGGCGGAATCGCCGTTTATAAAGCAGCAGAATTGGTGCGCCTTTTGATCAAAGCCGGAGCCCGGGTCAAAGTGGCCATGACCGCCCATGCCGCTCAGTTTGTGACGCCGCTGACTTTTGAAACTTTAAGTCAAAACAAAGTGATCGTGGAAATGTTTGCCTCCACAACCTCGCCGCTGGACCATATCACCTGGGCCCAGGAGTCGGATCTGATCGTCATTTCTCCGGCCACCGCCAATTTTATCGGCAAGATGGCCCACGGCATCGGCGACGATTTTCTTTCCACTTTGGTCATTGCGACCACGGCCAAAATGTTGATCTGCCCTTCCATGAACACCCAAATGTTCTTGAACCCGGCCGTACAGGCCAACCTGGAACTACTTCAGAAGCGCGGCTATACGGTCATGGCTCCGGCTGAAGGCGAATTAGCCTGCAATACCCAAGGTCCCGGCCGTTTGCCCGAACCGGAGGAGATCCTGGAACAGGCCCGCGTCTTGTTGACCGAACCGGACCTGGCCGGACTCAAAATCCTGGTCACGGCCGGCCCGACTCAGGAAGCAATCGATCCGGTGCGTTATCTGTCCAATCGCTCCAGCGGTAAAATGGGTTATGCTTTGGCCCGGGCGGCCCGCTTGCGCGGAGCGGAAGTGATTTTGATCAGCGGCCCGACTGACTTACCCCCGCCCCTGGGAGTTATTTTTAAAAGAGTGAGAACCACGGCCGAGATGCGCGCTGAAGTTTTGAACAGCCAAGCCCAATGCGATTGGATTTTTAAAGCCGCGGCCGTCCTGGATTATGCTCCGGCTGAAATCGCCGCGCAAAAAATTAAAAAGGATAAAAAACTGCCGCCTTTAAAGCTCTTGGCAACGCCTGATATCCTCAATGAACTTGGGCAAACCCCGGGCAAAAAGGGCCGGGTCCTGATCGGTTTTGCCGCCGAGACCCAGGATCTGCTTGTGAATGCCCAAGCCAAACTGATTAAAAAGAATCTGGACTTGATTGTGGCCAACGACGTCTCCCGGCCCGATGCCGGCTTTGAAGTCGAGACCAACCAGGTTAAAATTCTTTATGCGGGCGGCCGCCATGAGGAGCTGCCTCTGATGACCAAAGCGGAACTGGCCGACCAACTTCTGAACCGAGTTAAAGAACTATGGAAAAAGAAATCCGGGAACCCTGGCAAGAAGTAAGCGATATTCTGGGTCATCTGCAGGTCCATTTGCAGGATTGGCAGGAATCCGGGCTGGATGTGCCGCGACCCGTGGCCAAGACCGTTGCGCCTTTGATTAAAAAACCGGCCGACCCTGAAGCCGAAGCCGGCTCTTTAGCGGAACTGGAAAAGCAAATGCAGAACTGTACCCTCTGCCGGCTGCATCAGGGACGCACCCGCTTGGTTTTCGGCGAGGGGTCGGCGCAAGCCGAACTGATATTCGTAGGCGAAGGCCCCGGTCGCGAGGATGACCAACAAGGTCGACCCTTTACCGGCGAAGCCGGCGAACTCCTGACCAAGATCATCCGGGCCATGGGGCTTGAACGGCGGCAGGTTTACCTTTGTCATGCGGTCAAGTGCCGCTCAACGGAGCATCGCGATCCGGAAGCGGATGAGATCGCCTGCTGTTTGCCCTTTTTAAAAAAACAGCTCGCTTGCATCAAACCCAGAATCATCTGCACCCTGGGACGCATTGCGGGTCAGGCGCTTTTAGGGGAGTCGTTCCAGCTTGCGGAACAAAGAGGCCGCTGGTTGGCTTACGATGAAATTCCTCTACTGCCCACTTATCACCCGGCCTATCTGCTGCGCAAACCCTCGGCCAAGCGCCAGGTCTGGGAGGACATTCAAAAGATCATGAAGCATCTCGGATTGGAGGTAAAGAAAAATGTTTAAAGCAAACCCACGTTCTCGGTTC
Source organism: Desulfobacteraceae bacterium (assembly GCA_003819975.1). Next base: position 4,963 of record RPPU01000215.1, on the reverse strand, counting down.
AGTCTGTTATGGACGGTATTGCTCTCCATTTGCTTTTTTTGTTTTTGGACTTCGCCCGGTTTTTCCCAGAACAAAGAGGTATTCATCATTGATTTACAATCGGATATCAGCGCCGGAACGGCCGGCTTCCTTAGTGACGGGATCCAAAAAGCTCAAAAACGCGGATCGGAATTGATCGTCATCCTCCTGGATACACCCGGCGGTTCCGTCTCCGCTATGCAAACCATGGTCAAGGATATCATGAACTCACCCTTACCCATCGTGGTTTATGTGGCTCCCAAAGGCGCCAGCGCCGCCTCGGCCGGCGTACTTATCACGGTGGCGGCTCATGTAGCGGCCATGGCGCCCGGAACCAATATCGGCGCCGCTCATCCAGTGCCGGCTTCTTTGCCATTTATCCCCATGCCGGAAGAAAACAAAAAGAGCGTCGAAACCGAAAAAACCTTGAATTATTTCACCGGTTACGCCCGCAGCATTGCCCAGGAAAAAGGTCGCAACGCCGATTGGGTTGAAAAAGCCATCCGGGACAGCGCTTCGGTTACGGCCAATGAAGCATTAACGCTTAAAGTAGTGGACTTGATCGCCGAAAACCTGGATGATCTCTTAAAACAACTGGACGGACGCGAAATAACCGTTAATAAGGTTAAGCGGACCCTGCAGACCAAGGATCTGGACGAATATTCTTATCGCCCTTCGTTCCGGGACAAAGTTTTAGGCTATATCAGCAGCCCCATGATGATACTGCTTTTATTTCTGATTGGAATCGGGGGTATCGGTTATGAAATTTTCCATCCCGGAGCAATTTTTCCCGGTGTGATCGGCGGCATCGCCATCATCCTGTTCGCTTATGCCATTCAATTCCTGCCCGTAAACTACAGCGGCCTTTTGCTTATTGCCCTGGCTATCGCCTTCTTTATTGCCGAGGTCAAGATTTCCAGTTATGGGCTTCTGGCCGTGGCTGGAACCGTCTCATTCATCTTGGGCGCTATTATGCTTTTTAAAGACGTAGGCGGCATATCCCTAAAGTTTATCATTACCTGCGCCGTACTGACCGGCGGGTTCTTCATGGTGGTTACCGCCTTGGTGATCCGCACGCATCGTTCCAAAGTTCAAAGCGGCCAACAAGGCTTGATCGGCGAAAAAGGCATCGTCAAACAAACGCTCGATCCCGAGGGAGTTGTTTTTGTTCATGGCGAACTCTGGAAAGCGATCAGCGCCGAAAAAATATCAGCCGATGAGAAAATTGCAGTGGAAAAAGTTAACGGATTGGTGTTAACAGTTAAAAGAGATATTTAATCATTTTTTAAAAGGAGGATAAAAATTATGACCCCTTATGTTGTTGCCATTGTTGTATTGGGTTTCTTATTCCTGACTTCCGCCATTAAAATTCTTAGGGAGTATGAACGCGGGGTGATTTTCCGCTTGGGCCGCATCATTGACACCAAAGGGCCCGGAATCATTGTGCTGATTCCTATGGTCGATAAGATGGTCAAGGTCAGTTTACGCCTGGTGGTCATGGATGTACCGCCCCAGGACGTGATCACCCGCGACAACGTCTCGGTCAAGGTCAACGCGGTCATCTACTTCCGCGTGATGGACCCCACCAAGGCCACCATAGAAGTGGAGAACTTCCTCTTCGCCACCTCCCAATTGGCCCAAACCACGCTGCGCAGCGTTTGCGGCCAAGTGGAACTGGACGAACTCCTGGCGGAACGGGATAAAATCAATGCCCGGCTGCAGACCATCCTGGACAGCCACACCGACCCGTGGGGGATCAAAGTATCCAATGTAGAAGTCAAACATATCGATCTGCCCCAGGAAATGCAACGCGCCATGGCCAAGCAAGCCGAAGCCGAGCGCGAACGCCGGGCCAAAATCATCAATTCCGAAGGCGAATACCAGGCAGCCGATCGTTTGGCCCAGGCCGCCGGTATTATTCAAAAATACCCCGAGGCCCTGCAATTGCGTTTCCTGCAGACCGTGCGTGAAATCGCCTCGGAAAGCAGCACCACGACTTTCTTCCCTATTCCCATCGATCTTTTTAAAGCCTTTATTCGAAAAGATGAAAAATAGGAATCCGCACCCGCCCCTGGGGCGGGTAATCTTATCCGCATGATAGGAGGTTTTTTATGGCAGCAGAGACTAAAAAACATGAACATGAAAAAGAGAAACCGCTCGAAAAGTTAACCGCTCCGGAGTTACGGGAAATCGCCAAGGAGATCGAAGGCGTGACCGGCACGCATGCCATGAAAAAGGATGAACTCTTAAAAATCATTAAACAAGCCCGCGGCATTGTGGATGAAAAACCGATTAAAACAAAAAAAGTGAAAGTAACGCTCACCGTCGTGGATCTTAAGAAAAAGATCCTGGCCTTTAGAGAAGAAAAGACTGCCGCCCGTGAAGCCCGTGACTTCAAAAAAATCGAAATCCTGCGGCGGCGGATTAATCGTTTTAAAAAACGATCCCGCAAGGTTAAGGTTGCCCAGGCCGCTTAAACCTTTATTGAACGCGTGCAGGCCGGTGAAGATTGCCCGGCTTGTTGTTCTTTTATTGGAACTTTAACAATATTATTATGAATGAAATTCGTATTACCGGTAATCGATCATTATCTATCGATCGGTGGTCGTCGCAGCCTTTAGGCTGCGTTCATTTCACTTGCGGACGCCTGCCCGCTCCACGCAGCCTAAAGGCTGCAACGACCCATGCAATGCGTTACGGCGAATAGCCTAATCACCTAAAGTAGTTATTAAAAAATTCAGTGTCTTGGAGTCTTCGTGGTAAAAAATCTCAAAACCGTAGCCGTCATTCCCGCTGCCGGCGCCGGGGTGCGCATGGGCGCGGACCGGCGCAAACAATTTTTAGACCTGAACGGCAAACCGATCCTGGCCGTAACCCTGGAAATCTTCGAGCTTTGTCCAGCCGTTGATCATATGATTATCGTGGTTCCCGCAACCGATATTGCTTTTTGCCGGGAGGAAGTGGTCGAGAAGTACGGCTTCCGCAAAGTGCGTAAGATAGTCGCAGGCGGCGCCCGGCGCCAGGATTCGGTCCGTCTGGGCATTGAGGCTATTGAGGGCGAGTGTCACTGGGTCCTGATTCACGATGCAGTGCGGCCCCTCATCAACTTAGCGCTTATCACGGATATCATCAAGGCCGCTCACGAATATCGAGCTGTGATTGTCGCCTTACCGCTCAAAGAAACCGTCAAGGAAACCGACGACCGCGGAATCGTTCTTAAAACCCTGGAACGCAATCGGCTGCGCCTGGTGCAAACGCCGCAGATCTTCCGCTATGCGGATATCCGTCTCGCCCATCAAAAAACGCTTCAGGAAGAATGGGACCACGCGCCTGACGATGCTTTTTTGATTGAAAAATTGGGCATTCCCGTTCAGGTTGTCGGAGGTCTGGAAGAAAACATCAAGATCACCACGCCACACGACCTGGCTTTGGCCGGCTTTTTACTGGCACGGGTGCGGTCATGAGCTTGAAAATCGGCACACGCGGCAGTAGATTGGCCCTGGCCCAGAGCGAATGGATCAGGATCAAACTCAAAGAGCAGTACCCCGAAATACAAATTGAAGTGGTGCCGATCAAAACCAAGGGTGACCGAATCCTGGATTCGCCGCTGAGCCGTATCGGCGGAAAAGGTCTTTTTGTAAAAGAAATAGAAGACGCTCTTTTAAAAAACAAAATCGATCTGGCAATTCACAGCATGAAAGACTTACCGGCTGAATTGCCGCCTGATTTGACTTTAACTGTTTTCCCGCAGCGCGAAGATCCGCGCGATGCCTTGATATCCCTACAGGATTTCAATATCGCCGAATTACCTCAAGGCGCTTACGTGGCCACCGGCAGTTTACGGCGCGCCGCCCAATTGCTCGCCTTAAGGCCGGATCTGCAAATTGCTCCTTTGCGCGGCAATGTGGATACGCGCTTAAATAAACTCGAATCGGGTGAATTCAGCGCCATGATTCTGGCCGTGGCCGGCCTCAAACGCCTGGGCTTGATCGCCAGGGCCGGCTCTATTCTTGCCCCGGAGTATTTCTTGCCCGCCATCGGGCAAGGAGCTTTGGGGGTTGAAATCAGAGCCGCAGATGCCGCGACCGCCGGTTTGCTTTCTTTTTTGAATCATCCCGAAACCGAATACACCATCCGGGCCGAACGATCTTTTTTAAAAACGCTTCAAGGCGGTTGCCAGGTTCCGATTGCCGGTTATGCCCGGATGGAACATAACCGGATCACCTTGCAAGGGCTGGTGGCGGAGTTAAACGGCCGCAAACTGTTTAAGGATTCCATTCAGGGACCGGCGGAAGAATGCGAAAAGATCGGCACGGCTTTAGCCCAACGATTGCTCGCCGCCGGAGCCGATAAAATTCTGGAAGAAATTTACAATAAAAGCAATTCCTGCGGTATTGAAACTGCAAGCTGAAAGCTTTTAATTGTTACATCACTTTGATCTTTCTTCGTGGCTTCGTGGCTTTGTGTGATAGGGCCTTTAGGACTTTTTCGCACCAAGACACGAAGGCACAAAGGGACCCGACATCATATGAAACAACAAAAAAAAGGCATTGTCTATCTGGTCGGAGCCGGCCCGGGCGATCCCGGTCTTTTGACTCTGAAGGCCAAAGAATGTTTGGAAAAAGCGGATGTGGTCGTTTTTGATTATCTGGCTAATTCTGCTCTGCTGAATTTTGCTCCCCAACAAGCCGAACGCATTGACGTGGGCAAGAGAGCCGGCGCTCATACTTTGAGCCAGGAAGAAATCAATCAATTGCTGATAGCCAAAGCCGGCCGGGGATTGAAAGTCGTGCGCCTCAAAGGCGGCGATCCTTTTATTTTCGGCCGGGGCGGTGAAGAAGCCCAGGAATTGTTCCATGCCGGCATTGCTTTCGAAATTGTTCCGGGGGTCACTTCGGCCATTGCCGTTCCGGCTTATGCCGGTATTCCTTTGACCCACCGCGAT
>RPPU01000214.1 GCA_003819975.1 Desulfobacteraceae bacterium | reverse complement strand
AATCCGTAAAAATTTTTTGGCAGTGAGATTTAATATCACCCGAACCCTGCGGATTTTTCGCTTAACCCGGCTCGACATAAAACCATCCTCATACGATTATTTTGCGGGTTATCGATTAGACAGCCTAATCATAACGATGATCATCAGCAGGGATATCAAAATTCCGCCCAGCCACCAAAGCCACATCCCTCCGGCCGGCAATCCGCCCATCCATCCGTCCATCCATACATTAGCTTGGTTCATCGTTTTGTCCTCCTTCATCGTTTTTTTCCGTGTTTGCTTTAACGATAATGCTCCCCGACAACCGGCTCATCAAAGCAGTATTCCTGGCGATTGTAATGCCGATGCAGCTTGGTCTCGTAATCCCTGGTCGGCAGAGACTCCTCCGTATATTCCGGTGACTGCTTGACGGCTTCGCGGGACAGATTAACGAAAACTTTCAATTCGTTCCAGCTGACGCGCTCGATCCAACGCGGTGAAATCAGCACTTTTTTGCCGCCCAGCCATCCATTCCGCGTGTCGACGATTAAATAGCGAATCGCCCACATTCCGTCATCGACGATAAAATCCTCGACATGTCCGATTTCGCCGTCTACCGCCTGAATATGATGGCCGCTTACGCCGAGCGTACTGCGCAGATGGGGATCCCACGCCTTCTCGCTCTCAATCGTTTTTTTCCATTCCTTGGGGTTCCGTTCAATGGAGGGGAAAAACCCCCACCTATGCGGACCGCTCCAATACAACGGCCATCCATAATACCCGTGGTAGCGCTCTTCGAATTGCCGCGAGACGGGCTTGTCGCTATCCAAGGTCGGACTGTCTTCGATTTGCTTTTTGGTCAAATCGACGGCAATGAGTTCCTCTTCTTTATTCACGGCGCCCAGCGCATACGGGGAAATCAGCACCTGCCTTTCTCTAAGCCAGGTTCCCGTGTCGACGACCAGATAACGTATGGTCCAGTATCGGTCATCGAAGTAGAATTCTCGGACCTTCCCCATTTCCCCGTCGCGGCCGTCCAATCTGTAACCCTTTAGCGTTTTAGCTTTGTTTAGCATGGTCATTCGCCTTTCGTTTGTCGAGTTTCGTTTTTCTCATAGTCCTTCTTTATTCGTCAACGCTGGAGTGTTTTCAAGGGGCGTTTCCGGCCCGAGTAAAACCGCGATCCAGCGGGTGCCCGCATTGTTCTCACAGGCGAACTTCAGGGTCATGGTAAGCGGTATGCACAGAACCATACCGACCGGGCCGAGCAGGCTTCCCCAAAAAATCAACGAGAGAAAAACGACCAATGAGGACAATCCGAGTTTTTGTCCCATGAGCTTCGTTTCAATCACATTGTCAAGGATGAAATTAACGGCCATATAACCTGCTGCTGCCATTATTGCGCGGCCTATCCCGAATTGGACAAGTGCAAGCAGCACCGCGGGAACGGCGGCGATGGTGGAGCCGACATTCGGTACATAGTTGAGCAGAAAGGCCAGAAAACCCCAGAGAACGGGAAAATCTACGCCAAGGATGAATAACCATGTCCCGATTAGAATCCCCGTGGCCAAACTGATGAGCGTCTTGATGACCATATAGCGTTCAATATCGCTTACGAACCTCGTGAACTGGGGAAATCTCTGCCGGGGGTCGCCGAGAACGGCGCGGAGCTTTACGGGAAAGCTGGAGGCCTCGAACAGAATGAAGGCCACGGTGAGCAAAATCAGGAAAATGTTTGAAAGCGCCGAGCCCACGCCCGCGAGCAAACCGGCGGTCAAGTTCATCACCGCTGCCGGGCGGACAAATCCGAGCAGATACTTGTCCACCCGGATGCCTTTGGTCGCCAAAAAAGACTTCAAGGCCGAGGTTTGTTCCTGTAAACGAGTTTGATAGGAAGGCAATTCGGCGTAAAAACTGTTTATGGAAGCGCCGACAATTGCGCCGATAATCATCAGGATGAAAATCATGCCGGCTATTACCAACAACACCGCGACCACATTGGGAATCCGTTTCCGCTCAAGCCAGAGAACCGGCGGCGTCCCCAGGATAGCAAAAAAAACGGCGACCAGGAATGCCACCAGAACCGATTGGGCCTGATTGATGCCCCCGATGATGATCACGAGCGCGGCCGCGACAACCAGGAATCGGATTCCTTTCTGAAAATGATTTTGTTCGGTCATAAATAAAAACCTTTTTGACAAACTTTGTCAGAATCCCAGCGACAATCCCATGCCATAGGATCAGGGGACCTCATCTTGTTTGTACGGCAAGGCTTCGGCGGATTGACCCGATTTGATCTTCGCTTGAACCTTGGCCTTGGCCGCTCCGTCTCGGAGCATAATGATCCGCGTATTCAATTCTTCCAAGTGCGCATTGAAATTCTCTTCGGGCGATTTTTGTTCGTCTTTCACTGAAAATTCCTCGAAATGGAGATGCTCTTCTTTCCGGTAATTGTTATTGCACGACGATTTCAAAAAATAATCCATAGCCTATTCTTTTCATAATAAGGTCTCCTTTATATTTTGATCGTCAAGATTCATTTATCGCTTCCGCCGTAGAGAGGCAAAAAGGAGACAAGCTGAATCATGAAAACGATCCTGTCTCCCTTTTCCTTTTTACCCAATTTTTACCATATGCCTTATGGCGCGGTAACGATATTAGCGTCTAAGGTAACATTGGTCTGCGCCAACGCCCTGCCGAGCAGCGTTGCTCCATTTTTTATTACTATGGCTTTTGTAGCCAATATATTCCCATAAAAGACCGTATTCGTTCCCAGAGACACACCGGTGCCGCCGCCGACCTGCCAGAAGATATTTTTGGCTTGTACGCCGGGGCTTAGAGTCACTACGGCATCGTTGTTCACGGTGAGGTCTTGCGCGATTTGGAAGATCCAGACGTCATTGGGGCCGCCCGAGAGCGTAACGCCCACATTTGTGATTAAGACGCCCGTACTCCATTTATAAAGACCGGGAAAGAGTGTCCAGCCGCTGATATCTCCGGCGCCCACTTCGGTTGCATCGGGCAATGTTCGTCCGGCCGCATCCGTATACGCGATTTCCATATCGCTCACGGCCGTAGTCATATTCGCCGGAGTGGGAGTCGCATAGTTGGCTGCGTAAACATTTCCGGTAACCAGACCGGATGTTGAAAATGTATTCGTGCTGTCCATGATTAACCCGAATCCCGTCATGGCCGTCGAATCAATAGGGCTCACTCCAATATTCCCCGTAATATGCGTGAGTCCCGTGGTTGTGATTCCGGCTTTTGTCAGAATCGCAAAATTGCCGGCTGTGCCCAGGTCTACCGGCGCCGGACCTGCCGCTAAATCCCCTGTTGTAAAGCTCCAGGTCTTATTGAGGGCCAATGCATTGCCGGCCAGATCCTTGGCGCCCGTGGTAATCGTCGCGGTATAGATGGTATTGGCTGCGAGATTGCTTGTGGGTGTGAAGGTCGTAACCAGGCCGACATAGGTCACGGTGCCTAAAACCGACGTTCCGCCGTGTTTTAAGGTAAAGGTCGGCGTATTGATCGTGAAGGGGTCCATCGCCTCACTGAAGGTGGCGTAGACTTTCTTGCTGAGTACCACATTAGAGGCGCCACTAGCCGGGTCCGTGAGCGTCACCATGGGTGCGGTGGTGTCTGTGGTGGCGCCGGTGGTGAAGCTCCAGATCTTATTAGCGGCCAAGGCATTGCCGGCCAGATCTTGAACATCCGTGGTGATGGTCGCAGTATAGGGGGTATTGGATTCGAGGGCTCCTGATGGGTTCAAGAACGCAACAGCGCCTACATACGTCACCGTACACGGAACAGGCGTCACGCCACTTTGCGTTAAGGTAAAAGAAGTGGTGGCGATGGTTAAAGGGTTCATGGCCTCGCTAAAAGTGGCGGTGATGTTCCGGTTGACGGCTACATCGGTGACACCACTATCCGGGACCGTGAGCGTCACGACGGGTGCGGTGGTATCTGCGGTCGTACCGGAGGTAAAGCTCCAGGTAAAGTTACTTGCCAATGCATGGCCGGCCAGATCCTGGGCGCCCGTGGTGATCGTCGCCGTATAGGTGGCGCCGCTTTCAAGATTGCCGGGTGGGGTAAAGACGGCGGTTACGCCGACATAGGTCACACCGCTGGCGACAACCGGCGTGACGCCACTTTGCATTAAGGTAAAAGTGGCCGCTGTGATCGTTGCGGGGTTCATGTGCTCGCTGAAGGTTGCGGCGATTTGCGTGTTGATCGCGACATCGCCGGCATTATTTAAAGGGACTACGGCAGTCACGGTGGGTGCGATATCCGGATTGCTGGGTGGCCCTTCTCCGCCACCGCCGCCTCCTCCGCCTCCTCCGCCGCATCCGGCCATTAAAAAGACACTCAAAATGGAGATAAACAAGAAATGAGCATGTCGCGTTTTAAATCCTTTCATAATCGTTACTCCTTTACACTTTAATGTTGAGCGATTCGTATCCATTGGTTACGTTTTAAAACTTGTTTCAAGATTGTTTGTCGTTTTTCCGTTTTTAAAGAAGGCGATTCTTCATTCTATATTGCGATATCGCCGCCTCAGGCCATCTCAGCTATGGGATCGAGGACGCTTCGGAGTACGATACGCCGCGTTCGTTACTTTCCAAAAACTTTTAAAATAGGCGCCCCATAGCGATAGCGACAATGTTATTCGATAAAGTCGCCTCAAATGCGCCCTAACAGCACCAAAACGACCAAAACCAGAAGGACCAATCCGATTCCACTGCTGGGATAAGGTCCCCAGGATTTACTGTGGCTCCAGGTGGGCAGGGCGCCAACGAGCAGAATAACCAACAGGATGATAAGAACGATTCCCATGATATTTTTCACCTTTCATCTGTTTTGAAATTATGAATTCAGGGCAACTACAGCCACCGTGCTCTCTCCTGATAAGGATAACGGTTGCTTATTTCACAATCGGATTATTCTTTACGGATTTGAGCCCTTACGCTCCGAACACTTTCTTGGCTGGGCTTTCGTTCGTACGATTACCTGGATTATGCAGTTCTATAGTTGCAAACGACTTGCCAACCGGCAAAAATAGCCGGAAGTGCGGAATCGTTCATTAATAACGGAGAGTTGGATGATGAGAAAAAAACGGCGGATAAGTAAAAATCGAATCGTTTAGCCTCAGCATTTGGTGGAGCCTCAAAATATGGAGGGAGTCTTTGAAAGGGGAGACTGGTCTAATCCGATTATTTTGCTTCCGGCCCGATCATCCCGCGCTTATTCATCCGCGCCTCTTGTCTTAAGGTCCTCGGATAAAGATCCCGGATTGCCGCAGCCTTGTTTTTGTGCTCTATAAACCATCAAGTTTAAGAATAAATTTTTAAGATTTGAGTTCGCTTCACCTAGTCCGACCACTGAGGATTCGCCAGTTCAACCCGCCAGACCGGTCCGGTCGTGTAAAGCGGCCCTTCAAACTTTACGAACGCCGGTACCTCGTCGGCAGTCATCCAGACATTGTAGTCCGGCGGCATGCGCCCGAGTAGCGTGGCGCAGACCTTGAGCCAGGTCCCGAGCCGGGGTTTAAGCATATAGTGAATCGCGTTCTTCGCCGATTCACCGACCAGCACCTTGCGCTCGCCGGCCGGGACCAACTCCAGTTTGATAAGCCGGGGCGCGGGCGTGAATACCACGATGTGAACGATCTCGCTCACTCCTTGGGGGAGGTTTTTCGCTACGGTGAGAACGATGCCGTTGTAGATATCGGGAGGCAGGTCAAGCAAGCCGTCAAGCACCTCCTTCTTTCCATCCTTGTGGGAGACGGTTTTTACGGTGTATTGCCCGGTTCGTTCCAGCGCGATCTCGGTGTCCTCCATGAATACGGGTCCGCGCTGCACCAGGGTGTAGCTCTGTACCGAAAAAACGCTCTGCTGGGTGAATACCACGGTCTCGTCGAATATGGACCCGTCCTTGAAGCGGAACACCATGCGGCTTTCGATCTCTCCGCCCCGGTCGGTTTGAATAAAATCGCCCGATGCAATGAGGATACCGTCAATTGTGTTCAGCACGAGGTATTCACGGGTGTCACCCTCGGTGAAGCGGACCGGGACCGGAGCAGCCGCGAGCGGACGCGACTCGAACACAAAAAGCATGGTCGCGAGCACCAGTAAACCGTGCACCGACGCCCCCGTGAACAACATTACGCTAAATCTTTGCATCGCTTTTTCATGCTCCGTTATCTTTCTTTTTTTTGTTCTCGCATACCCTAGGCTTGTTCCCGTTGCAACCAAACCGTCCGATCGTAATAACGGCGTTCAGCGTTCCAAATTCATTGGGAATAGGTTCCCGGCATTTGGGATCGTTCAACCATTGGTCGTCGATGATATATCGGGATTGACAGGTTCCGGGTTGCAGCTGCAAAATCGTCCGCTATTCCGGCTGCCCGTTTCCGATTTTATACGGTTTTAGGGACAAAGAATTTATTTTCCGATCATTGAGATCATCGGCCCGGCCATTTGAGTCGTCTCCGTTTAATTTTCGCGGATTAAAATTCCGTTTCATTTAACCGCCGGAATTTCCGTCAATCACTTTTTGAAGTTCTTTCATCCCAAAGGGTTTAAAAATGACCGCGTTCACTTTACTGCTGCTTAATTTTTCCCTAACGACCTGTTCATTCGATCCGGTCATCAGAATGATAAAGGTTTTTTTCGCCTGTTTCTGCGCCCTTTCGGCCAACTGCCAACCGTCCATGCCCGGCATTTCCAAGTCCGTCAGCATTATGTCAAAAGACATTTCCGACAATAAACGCAGAGCCTTGTAAGCATTATCGGCATTAAATACTTCGAAATGATTTAAAGTAAGCATCTTGACAAGGAGTTCTCTGACATTGAGATCGTCATCGACAACCAAAATACGCTTTTTAGATATTTTTAATTTAGTTTTCGGAAAAATACATTTCTCTGTTTTTGGGGGACTTACAAACAGAGCCTCGCCGATAGACTGATGCATATTCACCTCTTGTCGTTACATCCGTTCGATCGATATAGAATACCCCTCAATAGCTTGAAAAAAATATGGTTATCTTTTTAATTCTTTTTCTTTTTTGCGAAATGAGAAAATATACGTGAAACGATATTCACTCCGGCTAAAATTCCAGGCGTAATTTTGAGTATTTTAAAAAAAGAAAAATTTTTCCCAACGTTCGATCCGGCCCCAAGCAACGCTTGAAAATGATCGAAAACGTTTGAAAAGGTTTGAACCCGCTCATCAACGGCTCGCACGGTTTGATTCAGATGGGCAGTCGTCTCTTCCAAATTCATTAGAATGGTGGGCAAGCTGTAATTAAGCATGCGCAAAGTGTGAGCCATGCTTTTGGCTGTGCGTCGAACTTGCAATAGGACCGGAACGGACAAAACAATAAATACGAGGAAAGCAATGCTCAAAACGACCGTTATGATTTCAAAAAACATAAGATTTACCTCTCTGCATTCCTGTCCGGTCTCGGCCGGCTCGTATTGTTTAGAAGTTTTTTCGATCCTGTGTTTTTCAGGATCGAAAAAACATTTATTCCACCGGTTTTAAGCGATTAACCGCTGTTTCATAAACTTTTTTACCTTT